>JAFGTC010000224.1 GCA_016934335.1 Candidatus Omnitrophota bacterium
GATTAATCATCTTCAAAAATAAAGAAATTATTCAGAAAATCACCTCGTGAGATTTCATTCCTCGAGGCATTTTGCAAGAAGCTCATATATAGAAAACTATTCCAAGAAAAAGATTTCTCAATGAGCTTGAAAGTTTTTGTGTAGGAATGGGGAAAAAAACAAGAAGGATTGCGATGAAATCTGCAGGAGATCTATTCATTCTGATCCGTTCGAGGAGGGGCGGGGTTGATGGATTCGCGGATGAGGTAGGTTTTTTTCTGCTGGCTTTCGTGGTAGACGCGGATGGTTAGTTCCGCCAAAAGACCCATCATGAAGGTCATGACGCCGACGAGAAAGAAAAAGACGGAAAGGATGAGGAATCCGTTTTCGGAGGCCTGTTCGCCTTCCCACATATCTTTGGCGACGCGCAGGGCGCACAGGACGGCGGCGAAGTGGAAGCCGATGCCGGCGATGCCGAAGAAGTGCATGGGGCGGGTGATGTAGTTGCCCAGGAGGACGAGAAGGGGGATGTCCAGGAGGACTTTGAAGATTCGGATAAGGGAGTATTTCGATTTACCGGATTGGCGTGGGTGGTGGCGGACTTCGACTTCGGCGACTTTGGCGCCGTTCCAGTAGCCGAGGATGGAGATGAAGCGGTGCATTTCGCCGTAGAGAGAGATATCGTGCATAATTTCGCTGCGGTAAGCTTTCAGGGTGCATCCCTGGTCGTGGATGGGCACGCCGGTGATCCAGGAAATGAATTTGTTGGCGATGCGGGAGGGCAGTTTTTTGGAGATCCATGGATCGCTGCGGCGGCGTCTCCACCCGCTGACGATGTCGTATCCTTCGTCGATTTTTTGCAGGAGGCGGGGGATGTCGGCGGGATCGTTTTGGAGGTCGGCGTCCAGCAGGATCATGATCTCGCCACGGGCGTGATCGACGCCGGCGGAGATGGCGGCGGTCTGGCCGTAATTGCGGCGAAGAATCAGGATGCGGACGTTGGGATCGCTGCGGGCCAATTCTTTGAGCACGCCGGTGGAGCCGTCGTCGCTGCCGTCGTCGCAATAGATGATTTCATAGGAGCATCCGACGGCCTGCAGTTCCCTGCAAAGCGATCGGTGCAGGGCGTTCAGGTTGTCCGCCTCGTTGTAGACCGGCAAGATCACGGAAAGATAGGGGTTATGTTGGTTCATGGCTTTGAGACCATACTTTAAGACGCTTGGGGCGAGGGGTCAATATTTGTTCAGGTGGGAGGATAGGAAAAAAGAATTGAGCATGTTGTGGATAACTTGTGAGTAAGAGGTGGGCGGGCGGTGAATTTCTGGGGATGAGGGCGATGGATGGGCCTGTGGATATCGCGTAAACTTGTTTTTAGGCTTTAACCCGCTATGATATTGCAATTTACTGGATCTATTAATTACCCGGAAAGGCGGTTGTACGATTATGGACGAGAAACTGGCGGCGGAGATTCAGAAAGAATCGATCAAGGATCTCTACGATTTTGAAATTTCTCGTTTTATGGAGTTGAAGGCGTCGGATCAGAATTATGCGTTTCAGCGCTACGGTTGTACGTTGATTTATAGTATGGAGGCGGAAAAGACGTTCCATCTGCTGCAGGAGATGGGGTGGAAGCAGAAGGAGTCGCTGGATTTTTACAACATCGGCGCTCTTCAATGCCAGCAAGAGAATTACAAAGAAGCGATGAAGAATTTTGAGAAGTCGGAATCGATGGGCTGCGACCGGCCCGAGTTATTTTTCAATATGGCTTTAATCTATGAAAATCAGGGGAATAAAGGGAAAGCCAAGCAGTATTTTCAGAAATATATCGATTTGTCGGAGCGATGGGATTCTATTCCAAAGAGTCTGCAGAAGGAATTGGATGAGGTGCGGGAGCATTTGAAGGGGTTATAACGGAATCGAGCAAGAAAAAATAACGTCGTTATATGGATCGATGTCATTACGATATTGGAATTTATGAGAATGAGCCGGTAAAATGCCGGCTTATTTTTAAGTTAGGGAGAGAATTTGACGATGATTGAAATTCAGGGAGCATTCAGGGGCGTAGTATCATAAATTAGATCAAGAGGGATATTGTAACCGTATAAAAATTATCACTTTACTATTGCGTTTTGCGGAGTGGTGTGCTAAGTTAGGCCGTTGCTCTGAGTGTTTTTTCTTGAAATCTTGCGAATGATTGTCAATAAAATCCCTGGGAGGAGCAAACTTTAACGACGGAGGCTCCAAGGATGCTTTCATCTTGTCGGCAAAAGAATCGATATTTTTGGCTTGTCGCTATCGTTCTATCTCTTCCTTATTTAGTTGTAGATGTCCAATCGAAAACAAAACCAGCCAGCGTGGAAGCGATTCGCGTTGCTGATTTTGTGAGTTACACGCATATTGCGATCGAACTTTCTCAGAGTTCGGGGAAAGTCGAGTTTTTAACGAGTTCAGTGGGGGATTATTCACTTTTAATCGTAAAATTGCACGGTGTGACGCCGGGAGCGCTGGCGAACGATTACCCGGTGGAGAGCGATGTTCTTTTAAGCAAGATATCGGTGAAGGAATATTCGACGCATCTGCAGTTGACGATACCCTGCCGGAGTCAGGTCGATTTGAAGGGATTGGTTCATCATGTTTGGGACGATATGGTGACCATCGATTTGCCGCTTCAAACGCCGAATCATAATCGAATCCCATCGACGGAAGAGATCAAGAATTTCTGCGATCCGGACGGCAATGACGGCCGGGTGGTGATTCTCGACGCCGGTCATGGGGCTTTCGACACCGGGGCGGTTCCGCGGTATGCGAAGAAGCCGATGTTGATGGAGAAGGATGTGGCCTTGGATTTGGCGAAGCGCATGGAGCGCATGTTCAAGCAGCATCCGAAGATAAAGGTTTTTATGACGCGGTATGACGACTATCTTCCGGTTCCTTTCGGTTTGAAAGGGAAGACGCGGAAGGAGTATAAGAACGAGTCGCTGCGCTACAGGGTGCAGCTGGCCAAAGAACGTTTGGGGGACGTCTATTTATCGCTGCATCTCAATGCGCCGCCGTCTTACAGCCGCAGCGCGCATCAGCGGGCGCGGGGATATGAGATTTACTATTTGGGGGAGCGGCATGCGGAAAATTTGATGAACAATCCCGACGTGGTGGAATTGACCAATCTGGGGGTGGAGGATAAGAAGCCGGACGATCAGCATTCGGGCTTGTTTCTGGAATTGTTGAAGGAGAACATCCCGCAGGCCAGTCTGGAGTTGGCCGGGCATATTACGACGGAGATGCGCCGAATCCCCTGGTTGGAGATGCGCGATCCGGCGATGAAATCGAACCGGTTCACGGTGATCAAGCAGTTGTTGATGCCGTCGGTGCTGGTGGAATTCATGTTTATCACCAATCCGACGGAGCATGAACAGATTCGAAGTTCGAGCAATCGGGCGAAGATGGCGGGATCGATTTACAATGCGGTGTGTAAGTTTCTGTTCGATCCCTCGGCGCCGATTCAGCTGGCGGCGGCGGATGTAAAGGCGATTGAAAAACCGGCGCCGCAGGCGGC
>JAFGTC010000225.1 GCA_016934335.1 Candidatus Omnitrophota bacterium
GATTAATCATCTTCAAAAATAAAGAAATTATTCAGAAAATCACCTCGTGAGATTTCATTCCTCGAGGCATTTTGCAAGAAGCTCATAAGTTAAATTTGCTATTGCATTTCCCCGATCTTTGTTGTAAAACAACTGTGAATCCATAGCTAAATAGGAATCAAATATAAATTAAAATTATACTATTCAGACGATGAATAAAACTAGCGCCTACTTAATCATTATTGGCTGTTTCGCGATGGTGTTTTCTCTTAACGCCGCTTCGCTTGATGGGAATGATGTCGCCATCGATTTTCTGGCTGTTTCCCCCCGCTTGATTATGGGAGATGAAACCGGAGTTTTGGATCGGCGCAGTACGGGATTGTTTGTGGTCGGCGTAGGCGAAAATTGTTATGCATCGATCGAACTTCCCGATTGGGCGGGCGAGCCTGCGTCCGTGCTATGGACTTTCACGAAAACGCCGGCCGGTTCGAACACGGCGTTTCTCTATCCGGATCGACTCCAAACCGTTTTCCAACCGGATGCGGAAGGCTTGTATGATCTGCAGGCGACGATTGTGCATCCGGATGCAGGCGCTCCCATCGTGAAAACCATCAGCGCCATGGCGGCGTCGTATGTTGGAGTCGGGGGGATGAATGAAGACAGTCCGCAATTTCCACAATGCGGAATCTGCCATATAGGCATTACGGAGCGATGGCGAGAAACGCGGCACGCCAATGTGTTGATGCGGCATATGAATGGCGAACGCTCCAATCAGTACGATGAATCCTGCTTTGAATGTCATGTCGTTGGATTCGATCAAGAGTATCTGGCGCCCAACGCAGGCTTTCATGAAGCGGTCTTGCAGGAAAACGCCGATCTTCAGGAGATCGCCGGCTTAATCAATGACGCATACAACCGCAATCACGATCGCGATCCATCCAATGACGCCGCCTATTATGATGCGCTGCCGCCGTCTATGCGCGACAAAGCCAATGTTCAGTGTGAAAACTGTCATGGACCCGGAAGCCAGCATAAGGGCAATCCCGCTCGAATCGGGAAGGCGTGGGATGCGCGGGTCTGCGCTCAATGCCATGATTCGCAGGGATTCGATCAATATCCTTATCCGTATGATTCATCATCGCATAAAAAACGTCCCGCACTTTTTGAGGAGTATCCGTCTTTATTAAATTCGCCGTGTTCGCGGTGCCATTCGGCGGAAGCGTTCGTTCGTTTGACGATAGAAGGCGATGCGAACTCGACGCCGGAACTGGCGGATCCCCATGCAATATCCTGCGTCGCCTGCCACGATCCTCATGACAAAACAATTCCTCAGCAGCTGCGGTGGATGGCGGATGTTCAATTGGATAGCGGCCATGTATTCAACGACGCGGGGAAGGGAAGCCTTTGCGTTCTTTGCCATCAATCGCAGGTTTCCGAAGATTTGGAAGCGTTTATCGCCTCGAGTACATTCGGGGCGCATTACGGCCCGCAAGCCGACGTCCTTTTAGGCGTCAACGCCTGGATGTTCGGATCGGATTCGGCGGATCGAACCTCCGTGCATAAAATCGTATTGCAGGATGCCTGCGTTGCGTGTCACATGGCCCGCATCCCCGCAAAAGGGTGGAGCGTCGAGCAAGGCATTTTGTTGGGCGGACACAGTTTCAAAGTCACTAATTCGTTGGATCCGAACAATCCTTCGGACGACATATCCAATTATCGGAACGCCTGCCTCCCATGCCATCTCACGATGACTTCGGTCGACCGCGTGATGGCCGGCGGACAAGATTACGACGGCAATGGACGAGTGGAAGGAATCCAAACCGAAGTCAGAGGTCTTTTGATGCGCATTGCGCAGCGGCTGCAAGAGCGATATCCCGATATTGCTGTGGAAGACGATTTTGAACTCGACATCCCGGCGCTGCTGTTCAACCAATTTTCTTTTGCCGAAAAAGCCGTCATCTACAATTATCGCTTGATGGCGCGCGACGGCAGTTTCGGCGTCCATAATGGACGCTTTACCGTGGAAGTATTGCAGCGTTCTTATGCGGCTTTGACGCTTCGATCGCTGAAAGTGGATTACCCGAATGCTTATATAATAATTCGCGCCTCATCCATCGAGGAATGGGCCGAATATAAAAACTGATGTTAAGGAGTAGGATGGTTATGAATTCTATTAGCCGCATCGTATTACTAATTGGATTGTTCGCGTTTCTGATTCTTCCTCTTTGCGCTGTCATTGGAGAAGAAAAAAAAGAGGAGGAAAATCTTAAATTCGTCGGTGCGACGAAATGCAAAATGTGTCATAATCTGAAAAAATACGGGAAATTCTACGACGATTGGGAATCTAAAGAGCACGCCAAGGCTTTTGATACGCTCAGCGATGAAGAGAAGAAAGATCCCAAATGCCAGAAATGCCATACGACCGGCTTTGGTAAACCCGGCGGCTTCATGGAATTGGATGATAAAGACTCCATGAAAATGGTCGGCGTTCAATGCGAAATGTGTCACGGCCCCGGCGAGAAGCATATCAAGTCGAAGCGAAACGGCGATGTGATCCCTCACGCCTGGGAGCCTGATGAGAAAGCCTGTGAGAAATGCCATAATCCCGAAAGCCCTACTTGGAAGGAAGATCGTTATGTGGATGAAGATGGAAATAAATCAGGCTTCATTTACAAGTTGGCGGTCAAGAAGATGAATCATTCAAAAGTTTTCGAAGAACTGGGCAAAAAGCCTCCCAAAACGGGCGATCTATAAATTGATATCATTGCTGCAGTAGGGATTCTTGCGAAAAGAGCGAGGGTGAACAGCGTGAAGAGCAATGCCTGGAAGATGGTTGGAGTGTGCATAATCGCAGCGGCGCTGGGATGGCCGGCGGCGGCGCAGGAGGCGGCGGAATCGCCGGAAAGCGCCACTCCGGATAATCCGTGGCAGGCTATGAAACTCTCCGGAAGTTTCAATACGTCTTATTATTTTCGGAGTTATGACGGCCGCGACGACAACGACGTCTATTCGTTCTTTTCGCTGCGCTTGAAAGACGTCGTCGAGGATTATATCGACGGCGGATTTTCCATGCGCTGGCATGAAGACCTAAACAGCCGCTCTCCTTTAGACGACGTGGAAAGTTACGATCCGTTCTTGGATCTCTACGAAACTTCCGGAGATCGGTTCCGGTTTTACACAGGATATTTAGACCTCAAGCAAGCCGTCTTTGAAGAAAGTCGGCTTCGCTTGGGGCGGCAATATCTCGAGGAGATCGATCAGGTTCACTTCGACGGCGCCTCCTATCAATTCACTCCCATGGAAAACTTCGACGTCACTCTCTTTGGGGGGCGCCCGGTGACCTTCTATTCGTCGACGTCCGGCGACGCCGTTTATGGTTCGAACTTGTCCTACCGATTCACGAATCAAACCCGCGCCGCGCTGCGATATTACCGCTATGAAGCGGATCCCTTCAACGATGATCTGATCGCCGCCGAACTCTGGCATATGTTTACGCCCGAATTGCAGGCTCACGGCGAATTTTCTCTTCTGGACGGCGATCCCTACCTCTGGAAAAATGATCTGTTCTATCGCGTGGAATCGTGGGATTTGGATATCCTGGGACAAGTGATTCACCTGTTCGAAGAGGTCGGCGACCATACGATCAACTTTAATCCCTATCTGCCCTTGCTCTATGATTACGAGCCGTTTACCTATGGCTCCGTGCTGTTGACAAAGGGAGTGGGGCCGCATGTCAGTTTGACGGCCGGATTTGACTTCCGCGCCACCGATGAAAATCTGAATCCCGAATCGGAATACACCAATCGCGATTACGTCCGCGGAACGCTCGGCGCTGAATTTTATCCTACAAAGCAACTGACTCTGAGCTTCAACGGCGAATATTGGAGCGTCGATGACGACGATCGGTTTACCGGCGTCAGCGGAGAAGTGGAATACAAACCGGCCGCGCAATGGACTTTGACGGCGGGGGCGGAATACGGCGAGTATGTCCAGGAATATTTGGATGAATTTCTCTATATCTTCGGCGAAGAACAGGTATTCCGCATTTCACCCGATGTGATCACCTATTACGCCAGAGTCAAATGGCAGCCGACCAGCCGAATTTACACAGCCGCTCGTTTTGAGATTGAAGACAACGATTTGGATCAAGATGAATGGTACGCATTCCGGCTGCAGGTGGGAGTGAATTTCTAAAATGAATCGTTCACGAATATTGAGCATCGTTATCGGCGCGGCTGCGATTCTTTGGGGCGGGTGTGATCCTAAAGAAGGGATTCGTAATTTCCCCCACAAACCCCATATCGAGTCCGAACTGACTTGCGATTTCTGCCATGAAATGGGAGAACAAACGGTCGGCATGCCGCTGCTGGAAACCTGCGCCTCCTGCCATGATGTAGAAGACAAAGACGTCTTCGGCCGTTGCGCCGAGTGCCATGAGAAGCATTCCGTCGAGTGGTCCGAGGATAGCGTCGTCAATCATAGAAAATTGTTTAGCGGCCGACTTACGGGCGGCTGGGAGGATGTTCGCTACAACCATGCCGAACATATCGATGCGGAGGCGGATTGCTTCGCCTGCCACGCCGGCGTCAAAACCACCGAACGTTCTTCTCTCGATAATTTACCCTCCATGAAAACGGCTATGGCGGTTCAAGAAGAATGGGGGCTGTCTAACGACTGCCAGGTCTGCCATATTGAACTGAATGATTTCACTCCTCCCTCCAGTCATAACAACCGCTGGAAAGAAAGTCATGGACGCCTCACCGAGTTTTCCGGCAAGGATAGTTGTTTGTTATGCCACCAAGAAGAGACGTGCATGACCTGTCATCAGACGGAGCAGCCCAAAAGCCACAACAATCTTTTCCGGCGCAAGACCCATGGCATTCGCGCGGCTTTCGATCGCTCCAAATGTCTTGTATGCCACCGCAGCGATGAGTGCATGAGCTGCCATCAGGCGTCCGCCGCCCCGATCCCCGCCGCCGCGTTTCATACGCCGGATGCTTCGTGCCTGACCTGCCACAGCCCGTTCGCTTCAAAGGGTCCGCAGCCGCGTCCGCGGCCGGATCTTTTCAAGCCTATGCCTCACCGCATGATGATGGGCGTGACATCGCAAAAATGCCTGACCTGCCATCAGTTCTAACTGTTTTGGATATTGATTAAGCGATTTCCGTGAACGATCAATCCTGAAAACGGATGGGCGATCTCGCTGTTTATCCGAATAGGTGCTTTCCATACCATGTCCAAGCTGAAGATTCTTTTTCTCTGCACGGGAAATTCCTGCCGAAGTCAAATGGCCGAAGGCTGGGCGCGTGCGCTTAAAAGCGATGTGATCGAGGCTTATTCCGCCGGCATCGAGAAGCATGGATTAAATGTAAATGCCGTGAAAGTGATGGCTGAATCCGGTGTAGACATCAGCGGTCATCGATCCAAGACGATCGATGAACTGCCATATCGAAATTTTGACTACGTTGTAACCGTTTGCAATCATGCTCAGGAAAATTGTCCCGTCTTTTCAGGGGGAGCGGCCATTGTTCATGCCGGTTTCGACGATCCGCCGAAACTGGCTTTAACGGCCAAAACAGAAGAAGAAGGACTTGGATGCTACCGGCGCATTCGCGATGAAATCAGGTCGTTTGTTGGGAAACTGCCGGATATTCTGATGCGCAATTCAGTGAAATAAATCGCGTCTGCGCTTCATCGCAACAGGCGCACAGATGCTTTCCGGATTTGCATAAACAATTATCGGCTGAGTTGAGGCGTCCGGATTTTCAGTTCTTGAATTCTCATTTGCACGCGAGGATCGGCCGGCATATCCTGTGTAATATCGATGATCGTCGCCTCTCGATCCGTGATGGATTTTCCATCCCATCCGAACACTATTTTTCCCAGGCATTCCCCATTCCTCCCCGAGTGATGGAGAATGGTTTTAACTTGATCGTTATAAACCATTTCCCGATAAATATGATGGTCGTGGCCGCCGAGAATCAGATCCACGCGCGGCAGCTGTTCAACGAGTTCCAGATCCGTTTTGCCGCCTACGTGAGTGAGAAGGACAAGGATGTCGGCTTGCGCATCCAGTTCGTCAAGCAGGCTTCGAATGGCGTCAATGTCGAAATGAACATTGACCAAATCATCCACTTTGTGATTCAAGTAATGCGATGCCAGGCCAAGAACCGCCACGGAAGCGCCATCAAACTGGTAAATTTTACTGGCGGGAACATCGACCGACGGGATGTCGCTCGACCATGCGCAGTTAGCGGCCAGCAAGGGAAGGGAATAGCGAGTCGCCAGTTCAATGAGGCGTCTGGCGCCGAACGAATATTCATGATTGCCCATAATGACGGCGTCATATCGGCATAAACTCATGAGAGAAACGATGGCTTCCCCCCGCGTCTCCAATTCGGTTAAATCGCCTTTGTTAAACCAATCTCCCGTATCCACAAACAATACATTGGGATCGTTCTTCTTTTGGTCATCGATGAATCGGGCGATCTGAGGAATGTTTTGAGAATGATCGTGAAGGTCCGATGTATGAAAGATGGTGATTCGTGTTTCATCTGAATAGGCGGCGGATTGAATGAACAATGCTGCGAAAAGAAGAAACGCATTAAAAAGTGCAAGTTTAAGAATTTTCATCGGTTTTGATCACCATACATTTTGATTCAAATCCAAAATAGAAACATAAGAGATAGGGGGGAGTTGCTATCCACTCCCCACTATCCCTTAGCTGTTCACGGCTTCAAACATAGCCGCGATGTTCTCGGGGGGAACATTGGCGAGAATGTTATGGACTTGTTGAAATACAAATCCACCGCCGGTCCGCCAGATTTCCACCATGTCGCGCACGTGTTTTTCGATCTCTTTGGGCTTGGCGTCGGGCAGGAAATATTGTGTGTCGCATCCTCCTCCCCAGAAGGTTAAATCCTGGCCAAATTCAGCCTTGAGATCTTTCGGCGACATGCCGTTGCAACTGATCTGGACGGGATTGATGGCGTCGAGCCCCGCTTCGATCAAATCGCGCAATAGCGGCTTGACGCCTCCGCAGCAATGCAGCATGACTTTGACGTCCGCCAGCTCCTTGGCTCGATTCCACAGGATTTTGTGGCGCGGCTTGAAAAATTCGCGATACATTTTGGGAGAGATCTGAGGGCCTTTTTGCATGCCAAGATCGTCGCCGAATACGATAATGTCAATATAATCGCCCACAGCGCCCAAAAAGGATTCCAGGTTTTCTAAATGCATTTCAACCAGTATATCCAAAAATCGGTGCGCTTTTTGGGGATCGGCGGCCAGCAGCATCAGAAAATTATCGTTGCGAAACAGAAATTGTCCGGTCTCTAACAAGTTGCCGCCGAACAATCCCGTAATCGCCCGATCCGTGCTTTCGCGCAATGTCCGGGCGCCTTCAATCAAATGGCGTCGTCCTTCCGGCCCGGCGGCCAACGGGCCCGGCGGCGATGCGATGGCCGTCCACATGCATTCGTCCAACATGGCTCGAGTTTGGTTCAGGTCGGCATTTTCGGCGAACGGGTAATAGCATTGTTCAAAATACAGAACGCCGTCGGGCATGCGGGCGATGATCTGCCCGTTGTTGGAGCGGATCACCCACTCTCCATCCCGCCGTTCCGGCTTGATCCAAACCGGCATTTGGCAGGGCGTTCCGTCGGGCAGCGTCCAATCTTCCCAATCTTCGTCGCGCAATGCGAATCCACGCCCTAATTCAATGACGTCGACGCCGAACCAGTCGAGCATGTCTTCCTCGACGATGGCTAATTGTTGGATCGGATCGTAAACTCGAACGGCGTGAGGCGGC
>JAFGTC010000226.1 GCA_016934335.1 Candidatus Omnitrophota bacterium
AATCAACAACAGAAAGGAGAAATCAAAATGGATAGTGGATTCAAATCCCGGAAATTCATCGTGGCGGTGGTGACGGTGCTGTCGATCATCATCGCGTCGTTAACCGGCGTGGAACTGTCCGACGCGGAGATCGCCTCCATCGCGGGCATCGTGATGACCTATTTGGGCGGGCAGTCCTACGTCGACGTTTCCTCAACAAAAAACAAGCAATAGCACTCCGACGATGCGATGCTATGCCTCCTCCCCCGGCCCTGCACGGGGGCTTTTTTTGTAGTTTACCCCAGAGGAATTTTACCCCAGTTTTACCCCGTCTGATTTATAGTATTTGAAAGATGGATCGTAAGTCTAGTTAAATCAAGATGAGGGATGTGGGGCTCGAACCCACGACCCTCTGCTTAAAAGGCAGATGCTCTACCGACTGAGCTAATCCCTCATTATTAATTTTCCATTAATTTTTACACGGTTGCTATTATAACCAATCCTCCCTGGTAAGCCACCCCTAAAGACCGGATTTTCTTACTTTATCGCGATATAAAACGCGCATTTCCCCATATCGCGTGATCGGAATTCGCGCCGTCCCCTGCATCGGTCACTTCAAACAGAAGTTCTCCCGTCCATTGGATGTTGACGTCGATTCGACGAGCCGGCGAATCTGCTCGAATTATAGGTGTTTCATACAAGATAACGCCGTCGCCCCATACGCGGAATTGAATGGAGGATGGCGCCTCATTCGACACTTCATCGCTCACGCCGACATCGGCGATAAAGTGAGTGTATCCGGGAGGAGTGAGAACCTTAAAAACAGTTGGAGCGTGAGCGCCGATTCCTTTTTCATAAAGGACTTCATTGATGATCAGACTTTGTCCGTTGATTGTGGCATTGCGCTGCGGCTCCGACCAATTCCAACTGACTACTTCCCAATCATCCAGATCGGTTACATAAAGTTCGCCGAAAGGAAAACTTTTCCAAACGACAATGGCTAAAACGATAACCGCCGCCAATACAAAGCCTTTTCCGTATTCAAGAACGTTGTTCATCATAGAGACATACCTGTTTTTCGGACGCATCCAATAATGTTTCATCATGGAAGAGAGGCGTAAATTCGTCAAGATGCATCCTAGAGGATTCAATCGTTTCAGCCAGAAATCTCATTTTTCGGTTGAGGCGAATTGGTTTTCGATCAGTTTGCGATAATTGATCGAGATTTTCATCCCGATAAAGCGTCCGTAAAATCGCATCAATTTGTTGGTTTCTGGATCAAAATATAATTGAACGATGGACAGTCGGCGGTCTTCGCGGTCGGCGTCGTAATGGCTTGTTTCCAACCTGAATCGATACGTGACGAGGTTGTAACCATCGACGATTTCTTCCGAGTAGGGATTGCCGAGATACTTCAATACATCATCGAACTGGGGCAGAGGGTGTTCAATTTTTGCCAGATTCTTCGAATCTCCATAGACTCGACGCTTTTTCTTGTCTACTTTGGCGTTACCCAATGAACGGAGAGAGAGTTCCAAAAATTCGGGAGGGGCCATGCGCAGCAGCAAGGGGGAAAAGGTTAGAGATGCGAGCAAATTTTGAGAATTGAATCGGAAAATAAAAGAGATGTCTCGATCCGGGTTTGGATCGATTTCGGTTTCGGAAACCATCTTTTTGAATAAAAAGGTCCATTCTTCTTCTTGAGCGGGGAGAGAGTTTTTTTCGCTGGGCGGCATTTTGGTGAGGGTGAGTATATCTTTGCTGTACAATTTCGGCTCTAGAAAAATCAGGATGAATGAATCGTCTACTTCGACTTGAAAGAATTGATCGAATTGAGCCAATTGATTTTTCAACGCCAGCAGCCGCAGGTAGACGCAGCCGGATATTCCGGCAAGCCCCGCCGATAAAGCAACGAGAAGAAGGCTATGCCATAGAAATCGCCGTGTCGAATGAATATTCGTTTCTTTGCGGATCATATTCGCATCCTTCAAAAAGATCATGCCACTGCTTTTTTACCCGAAAAGGGGCGCCTGTTAAAGTGCGTACGTGGATTGAATCTATAACGGGAATCGATGGAAGGAGATTTCAAATTCGTTCCAATAGAATGCAAGAGCCTAATGAGTTATGTTATCAAATTATTCGAATTGATGCGATTAAGAGATCGGCGTTTGTTTCTCAATGAAGGATCATCATTTGACCCAGGAGGAGAAAATGGCGAACAATCCAACGCAAAGCGGCTTTATCGTCAAACATAGGGATGATGTACAACCGGTCGCCTGCCCTTGCGGATCCAGTACGCGAATCATTACGTCGCAGGATACGCCGACGGCCGGTTTTCATATCACGCATATCCAAAATTCGAAAAAGCATTTTCACAAAAAAACCACAGAAATCTACTATATTCTTGAGGGGAGCGGTATTTTGGAAATCGGCGCCGAGACGATCAATCTCAAACCGGGAACGACGATCCTGATTCATCCCAACACGCCGCATCGTGGATGCGGCGATTTTAAGACTATTGTGGTTCCCATTCCGGCGTTCGATCCTGAGGATGAATTTCAGGTTGATGAATCGGACTGAAGACGGCGTTGTTATCCCATTCCAATTTAATAAGCCGGCCTTCGAGGGAAGGCCGGCTATTACCCTTCATTCTATACAATAAACGAGATGCGTAATGGGCTATTCTTCGTCCGACATGATTTTTACCAGTTGCTTTTGGACGCTGACGGGATTGGAGGAATGGTGTTGAACAACCGGTTTTTGGTTTTCTTCGGCGTATTGAATCGCTTGAAGAATGCCCGGATCGGTGATCGCATCGGAGGAAAGGGTGACGATTAAATCGGTTTGATCGACCAATCCCGCAATTTCTCCTTCGGCCATTTCGCTCAATTGCGCATACCAGGCGCAGTTTCCGCCGATTTCCTTGATGACGCGCACATAATCATTTTTATGTTTACTTTCGCCGCCAAGCATCAGAATATTTTCATCATGAAACACCAGTTCGGGGATGGCGTTAGACGATTCGTCGTCGGCGTCCAATTCACTGAGGATGTCGCTCAAGTCGATGTCTTTTAATTCTTCTTCGGAGTCGTCCGTCTCCGACTCAGATTCTTCTTGTTCTTCCGAAGCATCCTCATCTTCGACGGAATAATCTTTCAAGGATTCGAGATCAAGATCCTCCAAATCATCCAGATCAGGTTCATCTTCCTTCTCTGGAATTTCAGGCGCTTCCTGCTTTTTGACGTCTTCCTGCTGGAGTTGCTCTTCTAAATCGCCGGCTGCTTCTTCCGGTTCGATGAATGGTTCCTCGAGTTCTTCTTCGAGCGCGTTTTCCTCGGATTCCGAAAGTGTAAGATCTTCGGGCGCGGGCTCTTCGTGCAGGTCTTCTTCAATAGTTTCCTCGACGGATGGTTCTTTCAGAGAAACTGCTTCTGCAATATGCGTTTCTTGTTCGCCGAATGAATCCTCGTCGGCTTCTTTGCCGATTTCTTCCGCATCGAGGCTGATTTCCTCAAGATCGAGATTGCTCAGATCAATATCTTCCTCGTCGGTTGAATCCTCGGCGCTGACGCCCGGTTCGGAGAGAAGCGCGCTGATTTCTTCGTCAAGCTCCTCTTCCGACATTTCCGGTTCACTATATTCGAGAGTTTCTGGAGATTCCTCAATCAGTATTTCTTCCGCGTCGGATTCCGGGTGAAGATTAAAAACATCCGCATCAAGGGAGTCTTCTTTTTCCAGCGATTGAGCGGCCAGCATCTGCTCGAGCGATTCCAAACGCATTTGCAGCATGGCGATCTTCTCTTCCGCGCTCACGATTTGCTCTGAATCGTCGAGCGGCTGCTTGGGGCTGACCGGGATTTCACCATCCACCCAATCGGGGAGAGGAACAGTGATTTGCCTATTCTCCATGATCTCCAAACCCGTGGCCTTGCCGGCGAAAAGAATCCTGCCCGCTGACAGCAATTGGGGATCGGGAATCAGTTCCACCGCTTCGTTATAGATTTTCGAGAGCGCCAATTTCAGGCTGAATGGATTGATCGAGACGGCTTCGCCCGTGCTTTTGCGGAAGGCCTCCACCGGCTGCTTCCAAGTTGGACCGTGCAGGATCCGAACGCCGCATTCGCGTCCTACGACCACAATGCGATCCTGTTGAGTCAGGTTTTCATCGGTCACCAGTTCGACCGGCTCGTTAAAGACGCTTTCACAAGCTCGCTTCAACGAACTCATGGATATCGTGATTCCGCCTAATTGAACCGTGGGAACGGGCGGCGACGCCTTCGGTTCGTTCGGAGAAGACGACTCTTGTTCAATGTCGTCGAATGTAATGACGTCGTTTTCGCCGGGCGACTCAACTTCGGAGGCGTCCAGATCCACATCGTCGAGGAGGGATTGCGCATCCACCTCATCGAGCGAATCCGAATCTTCGCCCAACGAAGCGATGAAATCGTCAACTTCATTGAGCAATTCTTCATTGATTTCAACCGGTTCGACGGAAGATTCTTCGGCGCCGGCCATATCTTGATTCAGAAACAGGCTTAAGTTCTCCGCTGAGCTTTTGTAGTCATCTTGCATCGCCTCTTCGAGATTTTCGCTCCCCGCGATTTCTTCAGAGTATTCTTCCCGGGGGGATTCGATCTGCGACGCATCCATCGAACCGTAGAATCGTTCGGCCAATTCTTCCGCCAGTTTGCGAGGGCTTAAACGTTCATCGCTCAATAACGCCCATAAAATCAAGCCCAATGTTTTTCCCGGCTCCAGAAACTCGATGGAAAGGTTTTTGCGCAATTCGGAGGCCTTCATCCCGCGAATTTTGGCTTTTTGGGGATGCGATTCTTGATCCAGGATCGCAGATAACTGGATTCCGATCTCGGTCTCATTCAGTATTTCCTGCGCCGCGGCCTCATACTTGTCTTCACCCGTAGAAGCGCCGGAGAGAATTTGCTGCAAACGAGCGATGGGAATACAACATTTCAGGATAACTTTCAGAGTGCGCGTTTCCATTTCGTTTCAAAACCACCTTTCTCCCAACTAAAGATCGGAATTCTTCAACGATTGCACCGCTTGCTTCTGTTGCAGGGAAAACTTTTCCAGCAACTCCACTATACGCGGATGAGAGAGAGCGATGATAACTCCCACTTGCATCGCATTCATGACGACAAATAAGCCGGGGCTCGAGATGCGAGCATCCCCCTGACTCACTTCCCATAACAAATGGACGACTGTGACAATCATGTCTAGACCCAATAGGTTTTTCAGCTGCTTGCGCAGCCATGCATGGTAGCGTAAAAACCAGATGCAACAAACAATGACGCCGTTCCATAAAACAATATTATAGAGATTCATAATGATGAAAAGATACGGCGCTTTCTGGATTTCTTCGAAGGCTTTATGCCATTCCTGATATTGGTTGGGATCGATTCGCCCCGCTAGAAAAGCCAAATACGTAAATAATGTAATAAAAGCGTCTAAGACGGTCATCGAGGCCAAAAACAGGCTGACAATCACGATGGTGCGCATCCAAAACTGCGCGGCGTTTTTTTCTTCTTCGCTCAAAGCCGGCTGCACGGGATCGGGGTTTTTCTGGATTTCCTTCATTGGCAAATATCTAGACATCCTTCTTGAATTCTTGGCATTCTAGCGAATTACGGGCCTAAAAGATATCGCAATCCTCTTTCTAAAGTTATTTTAACGATCTTTTCTCCTATGAGAATAGACTGTCGCATCTCTTCAGGATGAATAGCGATCCGGGACGCTCCGTTGACGCACGATTTGTCGTTTTTCTTGATCTGTCAATTCAAATAGAATTTGGGGCGAAACTCCCAGCCGGACGGCCGGATGGAAAGCACGAAATAAAAACGTCCCCCTATCCCATTGTTCAAACGATAAATACAATTTGAGCGAAGTCATTTAAAAACCAAGGATTTTTCAGTATGGATCAGAATCGATCGCAGAGCAGCCCCGCCAAAATCGGTCTTGCCATAACCGGCGCCAGCGGCGTGATTTATGGTTTTCGGCTCTTGGAAGAATTGGTGCGCCGCAACATCGTCGTCCATCTCACGTTGAGTCCGAACGCCAAGCATATAGCCAAAATGGAAATGGGCTTGGACATGGATTTAGAAACCGGCCGCATAAGCGGATTGAACGACCGGTTTTATGAATGGGTGATCTATCATCATCACACCCATGTGGGCGCCGCGCCGGCCTCTGGATCGTACGGCCTCAAGGCGGTTGCGATCGTTCCGTGCAGCATGGGAACATTAGGGCGAATCGCAACCGGGACATCCGGCAGTCTGGCTGTGCGCATGGCCGATGTGGCGCTCAAAGAGAAGCGCCCGCTGATTTTAGTACCCCGTGAAACGCCTTATAATACAATTCATTTGAATAATATGCAGATATTGTCGCAGGCGGGGGCGACCATCCTTCCCGCCAGCCCCGGTTTTTATCACCAGCCCAAATCGGTCGATGAAATAGTTAATTTTGTGGTTTCCCGCATTCTTCAGCATTTGGGATTCGACGGCGATTGCCTGATCAAAGGCGGCTGGGGCGAGATCAACTCGGTTTCCTCCCGTATTCATTTACAAACGCATGAAGATTCTTAGACAAATTTATAATTATTTCAGTCTGGTTCGATTTTCGCATACGATTTTCGCTCTGCCGTTTGCATTGATGAGCGCATTGGCTGCGGCGGACGGTCTGCCCGAATGGAGCGTGTTGGGATGGATTTTAGTCTGCATGGCCGGCGCGCGAACCGCCGCGATGACGTTCAATCGAATCGTGGACAGGCGCCTCGACGCTCTCAATCCCCGCACGCGCGAAAGACACCTTCCCGCCGGCCGGGTCAGTATGATGGAAGCGGCGCTCTTGTGGCTGATCGCGGCGGCTTTCTTCGTTTTCGGCGCCTGGAAATTGAATTTCCTGACCTTCGCCCTCTCGCCGGTCGCTTTGTTAATCATTTGCGGATATTCTTACTGCAAGCGGTTTACATCGCTTTCGCATTTCGTTTTAGGCTTATCGCTGGGAATCGCCCCGGTCGGCGCGTGGATCGCCGTGACCGGCTCCCTCGCCGCCCCGCCTGTGATTTTGGCCGCCGCCGTCATGATGTGGGTGGCGGGTTTCGATGCGATTTACGCTTTGATGGATGAAACATTCGACCGTCAAGTCGGGCTTCATTCTTTAGTAGTCGCATTGGGGAAGCAGGGAGCGCTTCGAGCGGCATTCTTCATGCATTTGACAAGCGTATTCATGATTGGCGTATTTGGCGCCTCGGCGGGCATGGGATGGATATTCTGGGTAGGCGCAATCGCGTATTTACTCTTGATACTCTACGAACACGCCATCGTGAGTCCAGATGACGCGAAGCGCATCAACATCGCTTTTTTTAATGTAAACGCCGTCATCAGCATAGGTTTGTTGTGCTTTACATCGCTTGATATTTTTCTAAGGCATTAAATAGACATTAACAATCGATTTCAAAATCCTATCGAGGAGAGAATCCTTTGGAAGATAACGACGCCGCTTTGCAAGAATTTCCCGAAGTCGAAGAGATTGTCCCGCAAAAAACCTATTTAACGTCCTCGCGACTTATTTTTCGCTTTGTTTCGGATTTTCTCATCGCCATACTTATCGGCGTTGTTTTTTTCCTTCCTTTATATTTCCTGGTGCGTGAAACGGAATATGAATTATTGTTTGGAGCGTTTTTCACCCAGATAGGACTACTGATCGTCTGCCTTTTCAGGATGCGGCGATTCAGAAAAATTCAGCAGCCGCTTCTGCCGATGTTCGAAGGCCCCATGCTGCCGGCATTGCGATGGGGATTGATCGGCGGGATTGTTTTCTTCGTGCTCAACGTTCTGCACGGCATTATGATGGATCAAATCGTGGGAATTGACGTGGCTGAGAAGAATCCCTGGATGTCGATTGAAGATTTTTCCACGGCGCCCCTGATTGCGACGCTGCTGGTTGGAGGGATCATGGCGCCTTTTGTGGAAGAAATTTTTCTGCGCGGCGTCATGTTCGGGGCATTCGCCGCGTTGGGACATAAAACGACGGGAATTGTTTTCACGGTTTTATTATTCATCTTTCTTCATCTCGATCCGATCAACACGCTGGCTTACGCGATGCTGGGCTTGGGATTTTTATGGGTTTACATCCGCACGCGAAACCTCGCCTCCGCCATACTCGCCCACATTCTCAATAACTCGCTGGGATTCTTTTTTATTTTATGGCCCATATAAAACGTCGCGGGGCTGAATGAGGCATCAACCCCGCGATAGGAAAGATTGATTTTCTTATGAGGGAAAGAAGGAAAATCAGTTTTTCTTGTCACCCCAGATCGTGAATGTTTTCACGTTGCCGATGTCGTCAAACGATCCCACGCCGACGCATCCTTCTGAAAAGGTTTTGTCTTCCGCCGTCATAATCGGGGTGAGCAGATTATCGAAAAAGACTTGGATCGATCCGGTTTTTACATCGCGAATCAAGCGGATGGTATGATACGCGCCGTCCTTCCAAATCGTCCCGTCATTGCGTTTGTCGGCGATGGAGATACGCGGCTCGCCGTTGACGATGAAGATGGAATTGGCGTGCGGATCGCTGTTTTTCGCCGGCGCCATGTGGACATAATAATAGTGCGATGCGTCCTGCCAGCCGAAAAACAGGCACATATCGCGATGCGGATAAAAATCCTTCGTCGAGCGCAGTTTGGCTTCGAGAACAAAATCGCCCACCGATAGATTCTTGATCAGGGAATAATTCACTGGCGAGCGGACTTCGGGCTTGTATTCACTCTGTTGAAACAGAGAATAAACGGGAACGCCGTCGTCTTGAATGATTTTCCACGCCTTCGCATCCGTCGGCCGCCAATCGTCCGCTCCCTGCGAAAAATCGGCGTCGAATACGAGCGGCAAGTTATTCATGACAGGCGGCGGATCGCTCTCTGACGCAAACGAAAATACGCCCAAAAAAACAAAGACAGCGACAGTTAAGCCGAGGGAAATACGTTTCATCCTATATGATCCTCCCATTCAAAAATGAACGCGCCGTTTGAATGTATCTACAATTCATACGGCGGTTATTGTACAGTATGAGGAACTCATCAGAGATGATCAAGGAAACCGGAGATGTGGGATCATGAAAAACATGAATCGCCGTTTTTTTACGAAAACAATCGGCCTCTCGTCGCTCGCACTGGCGGGAGGATGGACGAACAATTCTTATGCTGAGACGCGAAAACCCAACATCGTCATTCTCTATTCTGACGATCAAGGATTCGGCGACATGAGCTGCTATGGGGGCGCGGACGTTCAAACGCCACATATCGACGCATTAGCGGCTTCCGGATCGCGTTTTCGTTCGTGGTATTCGAACGCGCCCGTCTGTTCGCCGTCGCGCGCGGCGTTATTGACCGGCCGCTATCCCCGCCGCGGGGGCGTACCCGGCAACGTTCCCGCCGGATACAACAAAATCGGTCTAAAGCCCTCCGAAATTACGTTGGCGGAATTTCTCCGTAAAAACGGCTATCGCACCGGCATGAGCGGAAAATGGCATCAGGGCGGCGCGCCCGAATGCCGCCCGCCCGCGCAGGGTTTTGAAGAATCGTTCGGATTCTATAACGGATGCGTCGATTATTATTCGCACATATTTTACTGGGCGCTTGGCGGCGGAGTTCCTCCCATGCACGACCTCTGGAAGAACGGCGAGGAGGTGTGGGAAAACGGCGAATACATACACGATTTGATTACCCGCGAAGCAGTGCGCTTCATTCGCAATCACCGCGAAGAACCCTTCTTCCTGTACGTCCCCTTTAACGCCCCTCATTACCCGATGCACGCGCCTTCCGAATATTGGGAGCGCGTACAGCACATTGAAGATCCTCATCGGCGCATTCAAGCGGCCATGGTCTCGGTTCTCGACGACAGCGCCGGGGCTGTCATAGCGGAGATTGAACGCAGCGGCCTCCGCGACAATACGTTGATCTTCTTTATCAGCGACAACGGCCCTTCCACCGAAAAGCGCAACTTGCTGGACGATTCGCGACAGGACTACCGCGGGGGAAGCGCCGGTGAATTTCGCGGACATAAATTTGACCTCTATGAAGGCGGAATCCGAATTCCCGCCATTGTCAGTTGGCCGGGCGTCATCCCGGCGGGGCGCGTCGTGGACGATGTTGCAGCCACTATGGACGTCTTCCCGACCGTGGCGGAATTCATCGGCGCGGAATTGCCGGACGATCGCGTCATCGATGGGAAAAGTCTCGCGGCCATGTTTACCCAGAACGCTCCTTCGCCGCATGAAGCGATTTTTTGGGAGAACGGCGAACAGCGCGCCGTGCGGGACGGCGATTGGAAACTGATTCTCAATCCGCGCCAGGACGATGGCTTGGATATCCAAAACAACCAGGTTTTGTTCAATATCAAAAACGATCCGCGCGAAACGACCGACTTGAGCCTTCAGAAGCCGGAACGGGTGAAAATTTTAAGAGAGAAGATCGAAGCGTGGGAAAAAGACATCCGTTCCGAATAAAACGAAGCCGGGGAAGCATTTTTTATTTTTGAAAATAATGCCGAAGAATAGTTTTCGCGATGCGCACGCTGTCATGAAAGGCTTTCCAATTCGATAGTTGATTGGCGCGCTGGCTGTAAATAGAACGGATGGGCGCTTCCCGGATCACCGCTTTCCGGCGTAGAGCGAGAATGAGGAGTTCTGTTTCGATTTCGAATCCGGCGGAGCTGACTTCCGGGAAAATGGATTCCAAAAAACGGCGGCTGTAGATCCGGTAGCCGCTCTGAATATCCTTGATATCGGTTCGAATTAATTTTGATATGAGGAATGAACTGATTTTATTGGCGATCCATCGTTTGATGGGCATTTTCGATCGATCGAACTGTCTGGCGCCGATCAACAAATCGATCTGTTGATCGGCCGCTAATTTCATCAGGGCGGGAATTTCATCAGGATCATGCTGGCCGTCCGCATCGATCGTCGCCGCATGCGTCCAACGGCCCTGCTCCAGCATATAATGAAATCCACTGCGCAGCGCATGCCCTTTTCCGCGATTGACTTCATGCTGGATCACGATGACGCCCAAGTTCGACAACACCGAATAGGTTTGATCCATGGAGCCGTCGTCGACGGCGATGACGGCGCATCCGTAGGGTTTCAGCCGATTAATTACATCGGCGCAGACATCCTGTACATTGTAGCAAGGAACGACAACCGCCAGTTGTGGAAATTTTTCCGTCATTTTTCTTTTAGATCGATTTCGAATCGACGCCGAACTCGTTTTATACTCGCATGAAATCTAGCGCTGCATGACTCCATTTTGTCGGCGGCATCCTCGATCAGCAAGAGTTGAAATATCAATGATCGTTTTCGCGAAGATCGACGACGTGTTCTTTCCCCTCCAAACTCTGCGGTTCAACCAGTTTAATGATCGGTTTGATGCGCAGTAAATCAAAGATATCTTCTTCGATTCGCTCGCGCAACGCTTCCAGAGGCCCCAGCTGATCGATGAATATGTCGGGCGTGATTTCTACTTCGACTTCGAGCCGGTCGCGCGTACCCTCTCGCTGAATGATTAAGCGATAGTTCGAAGTTACATGCTCCATATTGGCGATCACCATGCCGATTTCCGAGGGAAGAAACTCCACGCCTTCCACTACCAGCATGTCGTCGGCGCGCCGGGCGACGGGCTCCATGCGCAGAAAAGTGCGCCCGCATGAGCATTCTTCCTCATGGATGGCGGTGACGTCGCCCGTGCGAAATCGAATCAAGGGGAAGGCTTCCCGAGTTAACGTCGTCAATACCAGTTCGCCGCGGCGGCCGGGGGGCAGAACTTCGCCCGTATCCGGATTGATAATTTCGGCGATAAAATGATCTTCGCTGAGATGGAGTCCGTTATGGGCTTCGCATTCATACGCGACGCCGGGAATGCAAATTTCGCTCACGCCGTAATTGCCGAACACGTCGACGAAGAGAAAATCCTCCACTTGGCGCTGTGTGCGAAGCGCCCAGCTTTCTCCGACAAAAACAACGGCTCGCAAAAAGAGTTGCTTGGGATCGATCTCCCGTTCTCGCATATAGCGCACAATATGCAGGGCGCGAGTCGGCGTACAGATGAGAACCGTCGTGCGATAATTGCGCATGATTTCGATTTGTTGAGGGATCGGCATGCTATAAAGCGGGGTTACGCAGGCGCCTAATTGCTCCGCTCCATAATGAGCCACTACGGCGCCGGGAAACAAGGCGTAATCCAAATAGACTTGCACCATATCGTTCTGGGTGATGTTGGCGGCGGAAAATCCGCGCGCTTTCAATTGCGTCCAAACCAGAATATCGTTTTTGGTATGGCCGATCACCACCGGATCTCTCAATCCCGCCCGGCTGGGATGAAGCCGTACGACTTCGCGCAAAGGCACGGCGAACATATCGTAAGGTATGTTATCCAAAAGCGTGCGGCGGTCGATCAAAGGCAGTTTTTGGATATCGAACAGAGAGCGGATGTCAGTGGGGAGAATCTCGGCGGATTTAAACGATTGCTGATAGTGGGCGACGTTCCTCACGATGCGGTTGAGAATAGCCTGCAGCCGTTCGAGCTGCATCTGCCGGATTTCGGATCGGCTTAACGATTCATGCTTGGAATCAATGATTGGCATGATGCGAACCTCCTCCCATCCGATATTTTATCCAGAGATTCCCGGATTTCAGGAAGCCAAAAGTTGTTGTTGGTTTATTAAACATATTATTCCCATATTTCCTGATAGGCTTTTCCAAGATAAGCGCGTTCGATTTCTCGATTGCGCTTCAAGTCTTCGCAGTCGCCTTCCATGACGATTTGACCGGTTTCCACGACGTAGCCTCGGTCGGCTAGATCGAGAGCCATGCGGGCGTTCTGTTCGATTAAAAGAACCGTCATGCTCCGGCGGCGTAGTTCTTCAATCGTTTGAAATATCTCTTCGACGATGCGCGGCGCCAGGCCCATCGACGGCTCGTCGAGTAAGATTAATTTCGGATCGGACATCAGGGCGCGCGCGATGGCCAGCATCTGTTGTTCGCCGCCGCTTAAAGCGCCGGCGAGCTGCTTGCTGCGCCGGCGGAGAATAGGAAAGAGTTCCATCACTGATTCCAAACGGGCTTCGATCTCAGGCTTCATGGAGCGGCTGTATGTGGAATACGATCCCAAAAGAAGATTGTCGGCGACGCTCATGGAAGAGAAAATCTGCCGGCCTTCGGGAACCAGGGCGATGCCTTGCCGAACGATGCGCGGCGGCGACAGTCGGCTGATCTCGCGATCCATGAATTCGATGCGGCCCGCCCGCGCGGGAATCAAACCGGCGATGGTGTTGAGCAGGGTGCTTTTTCCCGCTCCATTGCCGCCGATGAGAGTGACGATCTCTTTTTCTTGGACATGCAGCGAGACGCCCTTGAGAATCTCCACGCGCCCAATGCAACTGACAAGATTGGCGATTCGCAGCATGGATTCAATGTTCCTTTCCCAAGTAGGCTTCGATGACTTCTTCATTGCGTTGTACGTCGCGCGGAGCGCCTTCCGCGATTTTCGCGCCGTAGTTTAACACGCAAACTTCATCCGAAATGTCCATTACCAGCGACATATCATGCTCGATGATCAAAATCGTAATCCCTTGATCGCGGATTTTTTGAATGCAGGCGGCCAATTCTTCGGTTTCGCGGATGTCGAGTCCGGCGGCCGGTTCGTCCAGCAGCAGCAGCTTCGGTTCTGTGGCGAGAGCGCGGGCGATTTCAATTTTTCGATGAATCACAAAAGGCAGTTCGCCGGGCAGTGAATCAAATCGATCGTTCACGCCCATAAAATGGAGCCACTGAAGAGCATCTTCTCGAATGGCTTTTTCTTCGCGCCTGGCCCCCGGCGTTTTGATCGCTACGCGAAACAAGCCGCGTCGTGAGCGCATGTGACGGCCGAGCATAACATTTTCAAGGATGGACATATTGTGGAAAATGGCGGCCGTCTGGAAAGTGCGGGAAATTCCCAACGCGGCGGCCGCATACGCTTTCAAGCGATTGAGAGCATTTCCTTGGAATTGAATCAAACCCGCTGAAACCGGTAGAACGCAGCTGATGAGATTGAACAATGTGGTTTTACCGGCGCCGTTGGGTCCGATAACCGCTTTGATTTGTCCTTGTCGCACGCGCAGATCAACGGATTGAACAGCTGTCAATCCGCCGAAACGGCGCGTCACCTTCGTAAGCTCCAGCAAGTCGTTCATGTAGATTCCGTTGATTTCCCGCGCAAATTCTCAATATTCTCACTAAAATCTTACTAAATCACCCCGCGGCGCTGCGAGTCTACCGCCAAAAACCTGCGGCGCAGACGCTGTATCAACGCCGCCAAGGCGCCGACAAGTCCGTTCGGCGCAAAAATCATGATGATCATCAGAATCAATCCATACGCCAGAATGTCAAAATCTTGAAATACATGCAGAAATTCCGGTAAAACGGTCAGTAAAATCGTTCCGACAATCGCGCCCCAAAGATGATGCATGCCGCCGATGGCCACCATCACTACCAAAAAGACGGATAATTTCAACTCGCAGGCGGTTGGACTGACAAAGGTTACATAATGGGCGTACAGACTTCCGGACAGGGATGCAAGCGCCGCACTCAGGACGAAGACTTGCACTTTATACGAAGATGTATTGATCCCCATGGCGTTGGCGGCCAGTTCGCCGCCGTGAATCGAGCGCAAGGCGCGCCCCACGCGCGAATGGATCACGTTCATCGCCATTACCAAAGCTAGCGCGACAATCGACCAGACAAAGAAATAAAATTCGATGTCCCGTTTTAGGACAAATCCGAAAATCGACAATCGAGGTATGAGGCCGAATCCCGATGGACCTCCAGTCAATTCCACTTCCGCCTTGAAGAAGATCACCAGGATTTCTCCCAGCGCCAATGTCGCCATGGCCAGGTAGTGGCCGCTCAGCCGGAGAGTGGGAATTCCAATAAGGAGCGCCGCTGACGATGTCAGCAGCAAAGCGGCGAGCAGAGCCAGCCAGGGATTCCAATTCAATAGCGTCGTCAGCAATCCCGATGTATATGCGCCCATCCCGAAAAACGCGGCGTGCCCCAATGAAATCTGACCGGCGTATCCCATAAGCAGACTCAAACCTATGGTGATCAGGCTGTAAATACCGGCAAAAATAAAGACTGTGATCCAGTAACTTTTTACGCCGACCAAAAAGGGAAAAGCGCAAAACAGAAGGATAAAAACGATCAAAGAAAGATGATCTCGCTTCATAGACTTTTAGTAAAGGGGCTTTTTGTTTCAAAAGGAGCGATGTTTTAACGCTTCCTTATCGCCTAATATTCCGCTGGGGCGAACAAATAAAATCACCAACAGCACAATTAATGCAATAGCGTCCTTATACCCGGATGAAACCAATCCCGCTCCCAACGACTCCAAAATGCCGATTAGAAAACCGGCGATCACAGCCCCGGCGCTGTTGCCCAATCCGCCCAAAACGGCGGCGCTGAATCCTTTTAATGCCAGCAAAAAGCCGCGGTTGTAGTCTACCAGCGCAATCGGCGTGATAATGATCCCTGCGACGGCGCCGATGGCGGCGCTCAGGATGAAGGAAAGGCATACCATCTGGCGGGCGTCGATCCCCACAAGATAGGCCGCCGTCCGATTTGAGGAACACGCGCGCATCGCCCTGCCGATCAGCGTAAAACGGAAAAACAAAGTGAGCAGGACGACGGTCAACAACATGGCGCCCAAGATCCATAAGGTCTGCGGCAGGATCGATGCGCCCAAGATGGGGATGGGCTCTTCACTGGAAAAATGAGGAAGCGCGTAACTCTCTTTCCCCCAGACAAACATGGCGACTCCCTTCAGAACGATCGAGCCGCCGATGGTCACGATGATCAGGGAGAGAACGCCGGCGTTCTTAAGCGGATAAATCGCCAAACGCTCAAACAATCCGCCGATCAAGGCTACAATGGCCACGGTTAAAAAGAAAGCCACAATTACAGGCGCGCCGAACGCGGCCGTCAAAGTGACCATGATCATGCCCCCCAACATCACAAATTCGCCCTGCGCAAAGTTGATGATCCCCGTAGCGTTGTAAATAATGTTAAAGCCGATGGCGACCATGCCGTAGATGCTGCCGATGCTCACGCCGGTGACGAGATATTGAAGAATCTGGCTCCAAATACTGATTCCCATTCGAATTCACGCTATTTTTAATGACTATTTTATTATTATGCCTGATTCACGGCATCTCAGAGCGAGACGCGGACGGACGGTTTTTAATTCCATCGATAAAAGGGGGGACGCGGGAAACTCCGCGTCCCCCCGATGGAGTGTTCGATAAGTATGGATCAACGAATCACAGTTGGAAGAGAACGAATTTTCCATTTTTTACGGTGATCATGGAAAAAGCATCCTTGGTCAGCCCATTGTGATCTTCGGGAGAGAAATTAAAAATGCCCGCCGTTCCATGAAATCCTTTAATGGTCTCAATGTGATCGCGAATTTTCGCCGGATCGTCTCCCACCGCCTTCAGCGCATCCACTACCAACATAAGAGCGTCGTAGGCGTGCCCGCCGAAGGTGCTCGCATTGGCGTTGAATTTGGATTCATAATCCTGCTTGTATTTCAGCAGCATCGCCTTGCGCGGATGATCGTCAGGCAGCGATTCGACCGCCAGTAAAACGCCGGCGGGGAAAAGAATGCCTTCGGCGGCTTCACCGGCAAGTTCGACAAATTTGATGTTTCCAAAGCCATGGCTTTGATACAGAGGAATATCCATTTCCAACTGTTTCATATTTTTGGGAACGATGCTCTGCGCGGCTACGATCGACCAGTTGACCACCGCCTGCGCGTCGGTGCCTTTAATGCGCGTGAGTTGAGCGGTCATGTCCGTATCGGCGGGGCCGTACGTCTCATCCGCCACAATTGTGATTCCCATTGTGGGAGCGATGGATTTCAACTGCTGGCGTCCTGCATCGCCAAATCCTGTCGTCCCGGTAATGATCGCGATTTTCTCGATGTTCGCGGTCTTCATATGCTCATAGATCTTGATAACGCAATCGCTGTCGGTCTGAGGCGTCTTAAATACCCATTTTTTTACCGGCTTGACAATCACTTCGGCCGCGGCGCATGAGATGAGGGGAATCTCACTCTCTTCCATAATGGGGACCACCGCCATGGTTACGCCGCTGCGCGACGGCCCGATAATGGCGCAGACTCCTTCCTGATTGATTAACTTTCGAACCGCTTTGACCGCATTATCTTCAACGCCTTCGGTGTCTTCGATCAACATTTCGATCGGCCTTCCATTGATGCCGCCCGCTGCATTGATCTCTTCGGCCAGCATCATGGCCGTGTTACGCTCCGGCTCGCCTAAAAACGAGGCCGGCCCGGTGATGGCGAAGATCGCGCCGATCTTGATCGGCTCCTGTACTTCCGCCTGTTGAGTCTCCGCCGGCTGGGTTGGAGCGCCGCCCGGTTCTTGGTCTCCGCCTCCGCAAGCGAATACGAAGAGGAGCGCAATCCCGATTATCCAGATTCGATGGTTTCTCATGGTTCCACATTCCTCCACTTTTTGGGGTAATGGGGTGCGATCCGCACGAATGAGACCGCACCCCATCGACGTAATCCATTTCCTGATTTTTTTCAATTCAATGAAGTCAAAGCATGTTGGGACGCATGGAATTCGGCGATCATCCACTCGCCTTAGAAGGTGTACATAATCTGGAAGCGCGTGAACAGGGCTTCGTCCGCGTCGTCATCGTAGTAGTCGCCCGGATCGAACCATTCAAAGAGGAAATGACCGCTCAGATTCTTTGTGAAGACATAATTGCTGAGCCATTGCAGGTTAATCCCTCGCTCGTCGCCGTCGCCCGGTCCATTATCTTCCTCAGCCAGGTAATACAGCGCGCGAATCGACTGGGTCCAGCGATCCGTAGGCTTGACTGTCAACATAATTTCGGGAATCAGCATGTTCGACCACATCCCCACATCCGGATCATTGGCTCGATTTCCAAACTTGAATCCATCATACAATGAATAGACATACAGTTCGCTGTATTTGGGCCATTGGGCATAGAAATCATCCCAGCCTTCATAGTCTTCCGTGTTGGGATCGTCGCCGGAGTAATACGCCACGCCCGCCTTCACAGAGGGCGTCCAAGCTGCGTCTTTGAACGTCAATGTGCCGTGGAACTGGCCGCCCCAGGCGTCGCGGTCCACTTTCTCTTCATCAAAGCGGCTAAATCCATACAATGAACCAAATGAGCCGCCCAATGGGCTTCCGGTAAAATCGACTTTGCCCCACTGCTTGCCGCCTTCCGCCGCCAATCCGAGATTGACGCCGTCGGCGATGTCAAAGTCGTAAGTGGCCCGCATGCCGAGATAATAAGTCTCTTCTTTCGGCGACGGATCGAAGGGATTGTATGGATAACTTACTCCCCAAGTATTATATCCGGCTATAGTCCCGTCGGGATTATAAATAGGATCGTTCGGATTGGGCAAAGGAGCGATGCCGGAGAAGTCCGGTCCGTCGTTTTTGTTGCGAACGAGGAAATAGGGCTCCAATCCAAGATTCCAGTCGTCGATCTTGAATTTGTTGTAGATCCCGTACAGATCTTCATCATCTGCATCTTCGTTATCCAACTCGGCCATTTTCGCATAAAGAAGGTCGGTGGTTCCCCAATCATGGCTAAGCGTCATTTTGGCGGCGTCGAACGAGATGGTTTGCGATCCATCATTAGGCGTACCGTCCAGGATGACGAAGCCGTCGCCGTAAATCAAATCCTGGCGGCCGATTCGCAGCGTCAAGGGCAGCCCGAACATATCCGTCCATTGCCCCCAGGCGTTGTCGAACATGACGTCTTTTCCTTCGACGTCGTAGCCGGGTCGCTCATTGTCCTGCCCATAGAACCATTCCTTGGTCATGCGGACATAGGCTTCGATGTCATCAGTGGGCTTCCAGTCCAGAAACACCCGCGGCCTGAAGCGGATAACGTCGCGCTGGTCTCCGCCATTCGACGTATCGAAATCCCAGACATTGTCGTAATAGAGTCCGCGAAATCGGATATCGCCGCCGACTCGCAGCGTACCGCCCGGGCCGATCAACTTGGTGATCGGCGCCGCCGGCTCCTCCACGGCGGGGGCCTCGGCGGCCGGCGCGGTTTTTTGCTCTTCCAGCATGGTTTTCAGGTCGTTGAGTTGGACTTCAAGAGCCTCGATCTTTTTCTCCAGCTCCGAAACCTTATCCTGGCATAAGGCCGGAGAATCTGCGACGACTACAAAGGCCGCAGCCAACAGCATCATCGATATTTTCTTCCACATTCTCCATTTCCTCCCGTCGTTTAAATTCGTATATATCATTGCGTTCAACTCAATGTGTTTCTCGCATTCATGTTGAGCCTAAAAAGAATCACCACCTCCTTCCAGTTTTTATGAAATCAAAACCAACATTATTCTTCTGTGAAGTATGACTGCAATTCTTTCTTTCTCTCTCTTAGAGTTTGTATAATTCCTCGCCGTTTAATAAGCGAAGGCCATGTTTTTGAATCACCTCCACGGCGCGTTCCATTTCTTCGAATCGAAAAATCAAAATCGCGCTGCTTCCCGGCTTCTCCACAAATCCATATAGATAACTGATGTTAACATCTTCACGGCGGAACAGATCGAGGGTTTTCGCCAGCCCGCCCGGTTCGTCGGGGATGGAGACGGCAATCACTTCGGTGTCATGAACCGTAAATTTTTTCGCTCGAAGAATCGTCAGCGCTTGATCCACGTCGTTTACGATCAAGCGAACGATGCCGAAATCATGCGTGTCCGCCAGAGAGACGGCGCGAATATTGACGCCGTTCTCTCCTAGAATCTGCGTTACTTCCGCCATTCGACCGGCGCGGTTTTCTAAAAAAACGGATATTTGTCTTACCGTCATAACAAACCGCCTTCCCAATATAAACACGTCTATCGATTAATTGTGTGAACCTTCCGGGCGCTGAATCTCGCATGAAATAGATGTTTTTTTACCGATTCCCTGATTCAATCCATATCAACTTTTCTATCATGTCAAAAATTCCCGGTTTTGTGAATAGCAATAAATTAAAAAAAATCAATTTTTTCTTTCCCCAAAATCGCTCAATTTATAAACATAATATATATATAGTCGGATAATTGTTAAAATTGCGATGATGTATAAAAAAATTTTTGAGCTTCTTGCAAAATGCCTCGAGGAATGAAATCTCACGAGGTGATTTTCTGAATAATTTCTTTATTTTTGAAGATGATTAATC
>JAFGTC010000227.1 GCA_016934335.1 Candidatus Omnitrophota bacterium
AATACTCTTGGATGTCAACCAGCAGCTGGCGGGAAATCTGCCCCGCCTCCTGCCAGATCCAATTGGCGCGGTACAAGGTCGCCGTATAAATCAGGATGATCGCCGTCAGGACTCCAAGCGCGCCCCATTGCCGGCGCCGCAGAAGAACATCGCACAGGCAGACGATCAGCAGAACGGCGAAGACGCTGGGCCAGTAAATGAACCGCTCGCCCAGCGAGGTTCCCAGGTGAACGCCCAGGTTGATGACCGGCAGCAGCGAGAAAAGATACATGCCCGCCAACATCCAGAACCACTCCGGTAAAAACAGGCGGCGGATGGAATCGCCATCCTTCGCTCTGCGGCGGAATAGAAGTTGAACGATTCCCAAACTGGCCGTCATCCACAAGATGATTTTTCCATAAAACAAGACGGATTCATGAATGCGCCACTCGCCCACCGGCAGAACGGTTCGAGTCGTATAAAAGAGGAGGTTGCGAATCCAGAACGGCCGGTCGAACCGCATGTGGATCGATTCGCCGTATCCTCCAATGATCGCGCCCAAAACCGCCCAGCGCGCCGCGCCGTAAAGGAGCACAACGGCGATATAGCCGGCGGCGGGCGTCCAGCGCCGAATGTTCGATGAAGGCGGATTGGGTGAAAATCGCTCCAGCAGGAGGATGATCAGGGGCAGGGTGATCATCGATTCTTTACTTAACAGAGCCAGCCCGAAGAGGCACCATGCGCCCGGCAGCCACAGCCTCCGCCCCGAGGAGCGCCAGCGCAGATAAGCGAGCAGCGAACTCAATCCCCAAAAAACGGCCAGCACATCCGATCGCCCCGATATCCAGCTGACTGCTTCGGTATGACTGGGATGGACGAGAAAGATCAATCCCGCCAGCGGGGCGAGCCATTGCGCCCGCAGAGAATCCCAGCCGTTCTGTTTCAGCCAGAATTCAGCCAGCGAGGCGACAAGCAACGCGTTCAGGGTGTGAAAGAGAACATTGGTTAGGTGAAATCCCCAGCCATTCAGCCCCCACAGGGTGGAATCCCACCAGAAACTCCCCATGACCATGGGGCGCAGGAAATCTCGAGGAAAGCACGTCCAGGCGGCCTTCAAGCCTTGTTCGCGTACATACGACAAGAAAAAGAAATCGTCCGCCAGGAAAAAGGCGTTGAAGGCGGGTCGATAGGCCAACGCCCCCACGACAAAGAAGCCGAACACCATCAACCATTGACGCCATCGGGGGCTCATATTCGAATGCAATCCTCTCTCCATCATGAAATGCATGCTGCTTCTCGTCACACAATACGAACCGATTCGATGCTGTCAAGACGCAGCTTTTCACGCCGTCCATTTGTATGAAGGATTATCCTCTCCTTACGGGTGAATCGACAAAAAACGGGCCGCGATATGCGGCCCGGGTGAGTCAATCTCGTGAACTCTCGGTCTCAACGATCTTCTGCGCTTTCAACCATGCGGGAAGATCAGGGCGTCTCCCTTATTTCAATTCCTTCAAGATGGCTTCCAAAATTAGTTTATGGATCTTGTCGGGATTGATTTCCTTCATGATGTGCTTGTGGATTTCTTCGGGATTGATCTGTTTTTCGATATCCAGGCGAATCTCCTCTTTTTCGCACTCTTCCTCGTCATCATCCTCGTCGTCATCTTTCATCTCTTTGCGTTCTTTTTCGCGGGGAGGCTTCTTGTAATCGGGTTTTTCGGGTGGAGCGGCGGGCTTCGGCGGGGCGGGCGGCATGGCGTTCATCATAATCTGCTTCTGGACCATATCCATGATTTCCTTGCCGTGCGATTCCATGAATTGGTTGCCGAGAAACGCCGCCATGAAAAAGCAGCCTTTGGGAATGCGAAACTCGATATCCGGTTGATTTTCGCCGGCCGGATCGATGTCAAACTGGACGAAATTGGCCTCGACGGGGTTGTCGTCGTCCACCTCATCGACGGAGATCTGAACGTTGCATCCATCCATCTCCACTTCAAGCAGACTTTCTCCCTCGAGCGAGCAGAGGTCGCCAATCAAGCCGTCCACCAATTCGTTGAATCTATCTTTATCTTTCACTATGGCGCTGAGGCCGGATGTCTTGAGCGCTTCGATTACTTGAACCGGGATGCTGAATTCGATCTCCGTCCCATCGGGAATCGCCGCCGCGCCGCGAATCAGTAAATCGCCCGCAAACGCCCCCGATGTTAATGATACTACGACTAAACAACTGAGAATACTGGATTTGAACATTGTTTTACCTCTCCTTTACCGATAGTTTTTTGCCATATAACTCTTATACGATGCGAAGAGGAAATATTTTTAATCCGAACCTGCGGGAAGATGACAATTCTTTTCTGATCAGAGTGCGGGGCGGGGAATCGGCTTTGTTCAACGCGGAGAGGCCTCTTGCGGCCTCTCCTTATCGAACGGTTATGTATAAACAGAATAAAAACAGACTAAAAACACGGAGACGCCGACATTCCGTGTTTGGAAATCGCTTAATTACGATGATTCATTTCAAAGAGGATCTTGCCGTTCCGGCTTCCTTTCGAAGCATGCTGGATGGCGGCGACGGCCTCTTCCAAGGGGTAAGTCGCTTCGACGGGAACCTGAAGCTTCCCCTGAGCGGCCATGCCCAAAATGGCGTCGAACATCTCCTGATTCTGCTCGCGCGAAGAGTTTTGACTCCAAATTTTCAACCAGAATCCCGCAAACGTGATGTTCTTGAAAATAAGCAGTCCGTTGGGAATTTTCATGGGGCGCATCCCCATGGCGCCGACCGTGACGATCGTACTCTGCGGAGCAAGCGCCTTGGCCATCTCCACGACGCTTCGGCCGCCCACCGCATTGATGCCCAGATGAATTTCCGCCCCGCCGGTGCGGTCCAGAATGTCGGTCATTCTTGGATCTTCGGATGCAATGACCGTGGTCGCGCCGAGTTTCATCAACGGCTCGATCAATTCCTCCCGCCGCACGAGATTGCAGGTTTTCAATCCCAGATAATGGGCTATTTGAATGACGCACTGGCCCAAGGCCGAATTGGCGGCGTTTTGAACCACCCAATCGCCCGGCTTCAAATCGATGAAATCGTGCAGGAGACGCCAGGCCGTGGTTGGATTGACGGACAGCATGGAGGCGGTATGAAGCGGAATATCATCGGGGACGGGGATGACGTCGCGGCTGTCTTGAATCTGCGCCTCGCACCAGGAAGTCGATTTGGGGCCCGGGATGACGGCCTGCCCGACTCGAAGCCCCTCCACCTCGCCGCCGACCTGCGCGATTCGGCCGATCCCTTCGTTTCCAGGAATCAACGGAAACGAGACCGGCACCGGATATTTGCCCTCGATCAGGTTGATGTCCGCCGGATTGATGGGAGAAGCGTTCATCTCGATCAGCACGTCGTGTGGATTCAAATGCGGCAGTCGCAACGGTTCAATCCGGATTACATCGTTCGGCGCACCATGTTCATGAATGCAAAGGCCTTTATAATTCATGTCATTCACCTTATGATTTAATTGATCAATTTAAATTAGATTATCGTTAACCTGCATGATTATATTCGAAAGATACTTGACTGCAAAGGTAAATTTTCCGATTCCAGCAGTAATTTTGCTAAGATGGATCGAAGAATCGATCGAAAAGGAAAGAATCATTCGGCGGCCGGTGCGGAAGGAACAATAACGTAAGCATCATGAAAACAATTACTTGGCAGGAATTTGAAAAAGTCGACATCCGGGTGGGAACCATCATTCGTGCGGAAGAATTTCCCGAAGCGCGAAATCCGGCCTATCAATTATGGATCGATCTGGGAGAGATGGGCGTCAAAAAATCCAGCGCCCAAATTACCAGCCTCTACACTCTGGACGATCTCATCGATCGCCAAGTGCTCTGCGTGGTAAACTTCCCCCCCAAGCAAGTCGCCAATTTCATGTCGGAAGTTCTGGTGACCGGATTCTACCTCGAAGACGGATCCGTCGTCCTGGCGAAGGTTGACGGGAAGATCCCCAACGGCTTGAAACTGGCTTAATATTGCTTTGAAACTGGATTGAAAGCCCGGAGACGGCGTCTCTTGCTTCCCCCCGCATTGAACACACTGAAGAACTTCCTTTATCTATCAAGCATCCATCACCTTTTGAATTTCCCGGATCAAATCCTCTCCCGCGATGGGTTTGGTCAAGTACGCGTCGGGCTTTTCGACCTGGCCTCTCGCAGAGACGCGGTTGAAGAACTCGTTGTAGCTGCACAGCCCTTGTGAATCGGAATCCACCCCGGTCAGAATCACGATTTTTGTGTTTTTCAACTGCTGGTTGGTTCTGAGTTCTCTGTACAACTTGATCCCGGTTTTATCGGGCATCATCAAATCCAGGGTGATTAAGTCAGGAGTGTCATGATGGATGAAATACAATGCTTCTTTCGCGTTCAATGCGATGGTCGCCCGGTAGCCGTTGTCTTCCAAAACGACCTGGATGAAGCGCGCGAAAGGCAGATCGTCCTCGACGATAAGGGCGGTTTTCGTCTGAACAGGGGGTTGTTTTTGTTGGCTGATCGGTGTTTCGAGTGATGTTGCGCGGCTCATGATTTCTTTCCTTTCTGATGACCTTCAGGATTTGCGATTTTATGAATATGTGGATCCCTGATGCGCAATCGGCGATAAAGAAGCGTGCGATTGATTGGGCGGCCGATCCAGGATCGGGAGGCGCATGACGACTCGGCACCCGCCTTGATGACCGGATTGAATGTCTATCTCGCCTCCGTGCTCCGATACGATCTTATCCGTGACGGCGAGTCCAAGACCGGTGCCTTTTTCACCTTTCGTAGAGAAAAAAGGAGAAAGCGCCTGCGATTGGATTTCGGGAGGGATGCCCGGCCCATTGTCTTCGACGTATAAATCGAACAGACCGTTTGTTCCGGCGTTCGATCCGATCGTAACCACGCCCCGGTCGGCTTCACAGGCGTCGAGGGCGTTGTCGGTCAGATTGATCAACGCCTCGCGCATGCAGGCGGCGTCGACGACCACTCGCGGCATTGAATCGTCGAGCGCAGCAACCATACGAATTTTTTTGGATTGAGCTTTCGTTTGCATAACGGCCAGAACGGAATCGACCACTTCAGATAGTTCGATCTCTTCGTATTGAGGTTCGTGCTCCCGGCATAACGTCAACATTTTTACTACCAAATCCGAAATATAGCGATTCCCGTTTTTGACCATCTCCCACCCCTCACGGGTGCGATCGGGTAAATTCTGGGATAATCCGCTTTCGATGAGATATTCGCCGCCTTTGATCATGCCGAGGATGTTTTTAATGCTATGGGCGATGCCGGCGACCGTTTCACCGAGGGTGGAGAGGCGCTCGTGCTGCAGCATTTGTTTGTGAATCTGCTGCCGCTCCCGCGCGGAATGGCGGAGCCGGTGGACGGCGTTGTTGAATGAATCCACTAGGCTGATCAACTCATCGCCGCTGTGCGTCTTATAAACCCTGCAGTTCCGGCAGTCCGCGATTTTATTCGGGAAGCGTTCTTGAAGCGTCCCCGTACAGAGAGTGTTATCGACGAACCAGCATTTCTCCTCGTCATTTCCGAACGCGGGGCAGTCGCTGCGTTTGCATCCCAGAATTTCCCAACAGCGGACGTTTGGGCATGCATCGATCCGCACATCGTAATCGCCTAAACTGAACCGCTCTGCGGCTCGATTCACGTTCTTTAAGACGCCGAGCAGCCGATTCGAAAATCTCCACGTCGCCAGCAAAACGATCGAGACCGTCAGCAAGGTTATGGCTTCCCATAAAGGAAAGTCGTTTGTATTTTTGTCAATAATTTTCGAAGCAATCCCGGCTAACGACAACAGGGCCGGCGCTGATAAAAAACAGATGAAAAAGAAAAGTTTTTCCCGTATCGTTTGTTTTCTCCAATGTCTCTCCATCCGCTCGATCAACGGGATTCGAGTCAGGTGACGCCGGGGAAAAACTGTCGAAGACTGGGAATGCATGGCCCGTTTCCTATCCTTACCGATGGCAGTAGGTACATTCGCTCATCGCTGCAATATTGCGTTTAGGACCTTCTTGATCGTGGCAGGCGATGCAGCGTGTGTGGTACGCTTCTTTCAAGCCGATGGCGCCCGATTCCACATTCGATCTGTACATATCGTTATGGCAGTACGCGCAGGGTTTGAAGTCTTCGTTGGAATCGATCTGGATTCCCTGTTCCGTACCGCAGTGGCATAAAATGCACGAATCGTCTCCGCCGAGCGCGTCGATCAGTTTTTGATGGGGAAAATCGCGGACGTCCTTGCCCATCCTGTCTCCGTTCAATGTGATGACATCGGGCGCTTCTCTGTAAATATACGATCCGCCGGCGTCAGTGTATTGGCGTTCGACAGACGGCTTGACAGGCGACGATAGAATCCTGCGCCCGTGTACGGCGACGCTCGGAACCGCGGCCGCCGTCAGCCCGATTCCGAGGACGACGATCAATGACAAACGGTACAATCGTTGATAGCCGGCGTGCCCGGGGATGTAAAAAGCCGTTTGCCGCTCCTCCGGGGGCATCGCTTTGACGTATTGATGGGAATCGTTTTGATCGATGAAAACGGGAAAATGTTTGACGATGGCGTTGAATATCAATACGGACATGGCGACCAGCATGAGGGAATACGAGATTTCCATCCATGTCGGAAAGTAGGTGGAGCCGGTCGCGGCAAAGGTTCCCACGAGCCCCACGTTCATTCGGTTCAGAACCGTTCCGGCGATAATGAAAATGCCGATGTATATGACCGCCCTTTGGCTTCGGCGAATCGAACGGAAAGAGAACAGGATAGCGGGCGCCAAGGCGAACACCAGCAACTCGATGAGAAAGAGCAGGCTGTTGCCCGAACCGTCCCACAATCTTGCAAGACTTCCGCGTACAGCCAGATCGATGATTTTCAGGAATATGTATCCGTATAGAATGAACGATATGAATAACGCTAGCGGCGAATAATCATCGGGGCCGAATTTCCGCTTCCATCGCCGGGCCGAGGCGATTCCCAGCAGCATGACGACCGTGATTCCCGCCGATATGGCCGAGAGAAGAAAGAAAAAAGGAAGCATCTGCGTATGCCAGAGAGCGTCGAGTTTTCCTTTCGTGATCAGAAACAACGCGCCTAGAGAAGATTGATGCAGCGTGGACAGCGCCACCCCGGCAATGACGACAGGCAAGGTTAATTTCTTGAAAAATCGCTCCAGACGCCGCCAGCCCGCCCCCTCGCAAACGACGGGAGTGAATTCGAAAAACAGGACGGTCATGTATAGAATGACGCACCAGGCGACTTCGAAGAGCACGGAGTGGATTTGGGGATAGATCAGGATGTGCCAGAATCGCTCCGGGCGGCCCATATCGAAAGCCAATCCCACGCAGTAAAGACCGTAGCCCAGACAAGCGCTGAGAACGGCGAGGCGAGCGACCGGTTTATAGCGTTTGATCTGAAAAATATAAACGACGGCGGCGATCGTGAAGCCGCCCGCCGCCAGGGCGATTCCGCAGGCCACGTCGAACACGACGCCCAATCCCCACGGCGTCACGTCGTCCAGCCGGGTGACTCCTCCCAATCCTCTCCAGAATCGGAAGAAAGCGACTGTCGCTCCCACTGCGACGATGAACCAGCAGATTTCATTCAGGTAAGAACGCTTTTCTTTATACATCCGATTCCCCTCCTTCCGATTCCGGTTCGCCGTTTGCAAGCTGATTGCGCCGTTGTATGATCCAGCATAAACCGGTCATTCCAATTGCCGCGCCCAGTCCAATGGTTGGCACTTTGGCCAGCCATTTGTGCGTGTACAAGGGCAATGGATCGACCCCCAGCCTGTCTTTGAATCCCAAAAAGTCGAGTGGCGCCTCCGGCTTGGTAATATAGAGAACCGATGTTCCTCCCGCCTCGGTCTCCCCGTAGACGTGGTTCATGTAGCGGCCCGGGTGGTCTTGAATGCGGCGGTGCGCCTCTTCCAGCAGTTCTTCGCGCTCTCCGAAAATGGTGGCTTGTTCGGGGCAGGCTTCGGTGCAGGCCGGCTTCTCTCCATCCTGCAGGCGTTCAAAACATAACGAACATTTTTGGACGATGGGAAACGGCGTCCCCCATTCGTAACGGGGAATGCCGAAGGGGCATGCGTACATGCAGTAACGGCACCCGATGCATTTGTGAGATTCGTACACGACTGCGCCGGTCTCTTTATCTTTTCGGAAGGCGCCGACCGGACAGACGGAGACGCAGGTGGGATTGAGGCAATGGAGACATTGTTTGCGAACGAAAGCAGACTGCTCGAATTCTTTGACATTCTTATCGGTGACGTTGGGAGGGTTGTCGTATTCTCGTCCGGGGACATAGACGCGGCCGTGATCGTACAGGACGACTGTCGTCCAGTTCATTTCGGAAAGATCGTCGCCTGCGTCTTGGCTGGGATGCGTGATTTCACCCTGGTTGTGGAGCGAATAACAAGCCTCCTTACATTTGTCGCATCCAATGCAGCGAGTGACGTCGGTTAGAATTCCTTTCATGATTCAGTTCCTTTCGCCAGAGGGGATGTGTAAGTGTAGTCGCAGTCTGTGACCAGTTTTGAACCTAATTCCGCGCAAACGCGGCTGAAAGGAAAGAAGATGCAGTGGGATAATTTGGTGAACGGGATTGCAATCATGAGCGCTTCGGCGCTGAGAATATGAAGCAGCAGCATGAGGTTGTATGAAAAAGGATTCCACGAAGCGCTCGCTGCGTATCCTGTCAGGAAAGGAAGTAGGATCATCACAAGAACGACTATATCTTCGGTCCGCGTGAAGGTTCGAACCAACCGTGACGTTAGGCGAACGACCAGCAAGATCGAAACGCCTGCAATGGTGAGGATCGTCAGAACATCGGCGATCCCGTTTGGCAGGGCCGGCAATGTTATTCCCGTCGAAGCGGCCCACAGACTCACATGCTCGGCAAGAAAGAGAGGAACCAAAACAAGCCCGATATGAAACACATAAGATATGACCGTAAACACGTCCTGGCTGCGCCAGGCTTGATGAATGGGAAACAACCATATGGCGATGTCTCGAACGATCGCCTTCCGGTTCAGCGATCGATCCCTCGAACGCCTCCAGGCAATGACGGCCGGCCATAAAATCAACACAAACCGCCGGAAGAGCCCCGCAACAAGCAGTGCGAAAGCCAAACGGAACAACGGACCTTGCGTAAATTGTAAAATCTCTTCCATCAGATTCATCCCCTTTAATCACTCTATGCGACGGCCGTTTCGATGTGCGAAGGCTTCTCTTCGGATAAGGCTTTCGCCATCAAATCGTGGATTCCCACAACGCTGACGGGCAGTTTGTAATAATCCACCACTTCGCGCAGCATCTTTTTGCAGTTGGCGCAGGGCGCGCACACGATTTCCGCATTGGATTCGGCGATCTGTTTCGCTTTTACTTTGCCGGGAACTTCAAGCCGGAACTTCTCCTGGTCTTCGGTGATGACGATTCCGCCGCCGCCGCCGCAGCAGTAGTTGTATCGCCCGTTGGGGCGCATCTCGACGTATTCCATGCTGCACGCTTCCAAGATCTCTCGCTGCGGTTTGAAGATGCCGCATCCGCGGACGATATTGCATGGATCGTGGAGAACGATTCGTTCTGGATTCTTTTCGCGTTTCGGGGAAACGACTCCCTGCTGGATGGCCTCGGAGGTGACTTGCAGGATGCTTTTTACTTCGATGCCGCCGGCGTGCAAATGAGATTTCCAATATCCCAAAGCCGCGCGAGTGGCGTGACCGCATTCCCCGATAATGACCGTTTTTACCTTCAACCGCCGCGCTTCCTGGATGATCTTGTCGAGCACGGACATGAGAACGCGGTCGTCGTAAAAAAGTCCGTAATTGATGGCGTCGCAATACTCTGTGCTGACCGTCCAATCGACGCCCATACGGTCCAGCACCATGGAGATTCCCATCAGCGTTTCGGCTTCCATCATGTAGTCGCTGACGGGCGCGAGCATGAGATAATCTGCGTTTTGCTTGTCTCTGGGGATCGTGCATTTTACGCCATAGGTGTCATAAATATCCTCTTCGAGAAAATCAAGCGTATCGACGATGGCCGCTTTTGGAAATGCGCTGGTGTTCCCAATGCCGAAAATCTGCTCGAGGGTGCTTTTCCCCATGTTTTGAGGGACAAGACCCATCTCGCTGAGAACCTGACGCCCAAAACGCGCCACCAGCCGGTGGTCGATTCCCATCGGGCAGCTTTCCGTGCACCGCCGGCATAAGGTGCAGCGATACAGGCTTTCGATCAGGTCTTTTAAGTTGAACTGCTTTCGTTCTTCCATCGTACTCGAGCGGTGGAGAATGGAGTTTCCGTTGCTTTCGGGAAGGAAGAATTCTCGATAGAGACGGATAATCTCTTCCGTCCGGAAATGCGGCGTATCTTTGAAATCTCCGGTTTCCTGAAACACTTGACATTCGCGGGAGCATCGCAGGCAGCCCGTGCAGGTTTGCGAGTAGATGGAGAGAGGCAAACCATAATTGCTGTCGCACAACACCTTGTCCATTGCGCGAATGAATTCATCCAGCGTATCGTCTTCCACAGGCTTCATCAATCGCGGCCAGTATTCAACTTTTTCGCCCATCATACGTCTTCCTTTTCATGAGAATGTTCATTCGATTTTCACGTGCGGCTTCATCTCGACTTCTTGCGTTTCCATATCGAGCGATTGAACGCTCTCCTGCATTTCGACTCCCGCCCACTTTTGAAAATATGCGCATTCATTACAGTTGGAACAAAGCCACTCCGCCTTGGGGATCAGGGATCGCAAATAAAAGCAATTGAAAGCCATGGATTGAAACACCGGACATCTTTCGCATTTTGAATCGGGCGTTGGCTTCCCGCATCCCGAATGCGATTCCCAACAGTAACAGCGGGTTTCCAATTCCTGATCCAGCAAATCCGTGCTCATCCCATGACGTCTCATGAAATGATGAAGATCGTCAACCAGAATCCGAAACTGGCCGCCGACCGTTCGCTGCGCCGGCAGGCAATCCGCCTTGATCCAATTCGCGATCGTATCGGATGACACGAAGCAATAACGGGCCGCCTGGCCGGTTGTTAATGCAAGAAGATTCTTGTCCACTTCTCTTTACCTGTTCCTCAAACCATTGGTTTCTGTCGAATCCATTGTTTACCTTCTTTTTCGCTTTCTGCTTCTTTGGGGATTTTTTACGCTTTCCCTTGAATATCTGCTTTCGGCCTTTTCGGCGTTTCAATAGCATCGCGCGTGCCAATTGTTTATTGGAAAATTGGCGAGAATGGAAATCAAATAATGGTAAGAGGTTAATCAGGAGATTATGACAAATTGCATCGCAAGATAGCATGAAAAATCTTGCAGAATGCACGATCAGGGGAGGTTATTCTCTTGTATAATGCAAGATTCAATGGCTGGAATCCGAAGTTTCTATAATCCGGGAAAAGAGGTAAAAACGATCCTATGAATCGGATTCGGGTTCTTTCAGTTCGTATAGTTTGATTTTTCGCCAGAGGGTTGACGGATCAATATCCAACTCGGACGCCGTTTTTTGGCGGTTCCACTGGTTTCGGTTCAGAGCGTTGAATATATGATGCGCTTCGATCTCGGCCAACGTCGCGGAATGCATGTCTTCGTGAGTTTCGTGTTCGGAAAAGATTCGCGGCAGGTGATGCAGTTCGATTTGTCCTTCCTTGCATAGAATAAAAGCGTGTTCGATTGCATTTTCCAGTTCGCGGATGTTGCCGATCCATTCGTGGTGCATGAAGCGATTCAAGACGCAGGAACTGATCCCTGTAATTTCCTTCCCTTTCAGATGATTGAAACGGGTTATGAAATGTTCAGCGAGTAAAGGGATGTCTTCGAGGCGTTCGCGCAGAGGCGGAAGAGTCACTTCGATCACGTTGATTCGATAATACAGGTCGGAGCGGAATAAATCTTCTTGAACGAGCGACAGCAGATTCTTGTTGGTTGCGGCGAGAACTCGCACGTCTGCATGGATCGAATCCGTCCCCCCCAGAGGTTCATACCGTTTTTCTTGCAGCACGCGAAGCAGACGCACTTGGAGGGCGGGCGACATATCGCCGATTTCATCCAGAAACAATGTCCCTCCCTCGGCTAATGAAAAGCGCCCCACTTTTTTCTTTTTGGCGTCCGTAAAGGCGCCTTGTTCGTATCCGAATAATTCGGATTCCAACAGCGTGTCGGGAAGCGCGCCGCAGTTGAGAGAGATGAAAGGCTTGTCCTTGCGAGGGCTGAGTTGATGGATGGCCTTCGCCACAAGTTCTTTCCCCGTGCCGCTTTCTCCTTGGATTAAGCACGTCGAATCGCTTTCCGCTATTTGCGGCAGTAGAGCGGCGATCTCGCGCATCTTCACGTTGCTGCTGACGAGATCGCCGATTTGAAACTCCTTGCGCAGTTCTTTGCGCAGCGCCTCTATGATCGATCGGTCGCGGAACGTCTCGACGCCGCCGATGATCTCGCCTTTTTCATTCATAAGCGTTGATGTGCTGATGCAAACGGGAATGACTTTCCCGTTGCGGGTATGGATCGTCACGTGTTTGTTGACGATTGGCTTCCCCGTTAGGATCGATTCTTTGAGAGTGCAGTTCTGCCTGCAGATGTTGGCTTGGAAGATTTCACAACAAGGACGATAGAGAGCTTCTTCTTTCGAAATTCCCGTAATATGTTCGGCGGCGCTGTTGAACCAGGTGATGCGGAAATCTTCATTGACCGTAAAAATGCCGTCGGCGGCGGAATCTAATATTTGTTGCATTAAAGAAGAGTGGTTTTTCATGAAATCTTCCGAATGAATTATGGGGTTTTGCTTTGTCTTTAGTGTAACATCAGATTGGAAAGGAGCATCGGTGATTTACGGATTGTTTCTGAAGACGCCGGATGATCGCCGGTCCCCGGTCTCTAATCGCCGGTATAGTGAATTTCGATCATGGTGAGATCATCTTCCAAACGGATTTGATCGGAGTAATGGAGCAAGGCTTTTTCGACGGCCTCCAACGAAACCGCGGTTTGCGGATAATCCATGGATTGAAGCAGATCCACCAACCCATCCGTATCCAAAAGACAATGATCGGCGTCAAAGATTTCCAATGCGCCGTCGGTGACAAAAAGAAGACGATCGCCTTTTTCAAGGTACAGATAGATGGACTCATACTTCGAATTTTCTTTCATCCCCAGCGCAAAGCCGGAGCAGCGTATTTCCCGGAAGCGCCCGCTTGGGCTGATATGCAGCGGGCAGGGATTTCCCGCGCTGACAAGAGTCAACCGGCGGGCGGCGAGGTCAATGTGGGCGTACATCGCCGTGGCGAAGGATTGATTGTCGCGAAAGAGCTTATACATGCGATTGTTGATGGTTTCTACGAATTGATCCGGGGATGAACAGAGATGTTTATACTCTTCATACAGCGATTTGAAATGCATCGTGTACAAAGCCGATGATATTCCATGCCCCTTTACGTCGGCCAGGAGAACGCCGTATCGATCCTGGTCGATCGGTTCGATGGCGTAGAAATCTCCTCCCACAAGATTATGGGGGATATAGTGGGTGCGAATGCGGATGCGCGGATCTTCGGGAACATCAAAAACAAGGGCTTGCCGCTGGATCTTTTGCGCGTGCTGCAGTTCTTTGAATAACTCGCTATAGTTCCGGAAGTTTTCGATGCCGCCTACGATCTCTCCCGCCTGATTTCGAATGGGCGCTACGCTCACTTGCACCGGGATGCGCGGCCCTTTTTTCGATTGCGCGAAAATCAGCAGAGGCGAAGCGCTGCTTTTTCCTGTGGCCATGGCGCGATGCAGGGGGCAGAATTCCTCTCCGCAAAGAGCGTGATTATCTTTATCCACATGGTTCAAGAGGTTGTCGCCGCATTTGCGGCCGACGACCTCATTGGCGCTCCAGCCTGTGATCGCTTCGGCGGAGCGGCTCCAATAGAGAATTCGCCTCTCGAGATCGGTGACATAAATCCCGTCGTTGATGGAGTCGAGCACTCTTTGGAAGGGAAAATCAGCTGAAAGAGACATTTAGGCTTTGTCCTTCCGTTGAATAAGAATGGGATGTTATGCCATCATACAAGATAAATCTCTCTCTGTGTATTTATCTGATTCAATTCCAGGGAATTTGTTCGTAGATTAGCAGGCGGCTTTTAACCGGAATAGACATCACAGACGACACAGAATATGATTGACGAAAGAGAATGTTTTGTGTAAAAATTGATTCGAAGGATCGGGTGTGTAATTTCATTTCAAACAAAGGAATCGATGAAATTTGTAGATTCGGAGATCGGAGAATAGGGCATGATGCGCAATCATAGGGGATTTACGCTCATCGAACTGTTAATTGTCGTCGCCATTATCGGCATCTTGGCGGCCATCGCCGTCCCTAATTTTTTGAACGCTCGAACGCGCGCCAATCTGGCTCGGGGGTATTCGGACGTCAAAATGCTGTACGATCAGAACATGATCCGCAAATTGGACATGAATCTCTGGATGTTGGACGGCAACGACGAGGGAGCGCAAGGAACCGGAGATCCTGCAGATTGCACGCTCTCTAAATGGGGGGCGGCTCGTTGGGGGAAGACATGCGCGGAGGCGGGCGCTCCACCATGCTACGACGTCAATAACGACGGGCGCATTTACGCGCAGTTAACCACGCCGGTCAGTTACATTAGCTCCATACCGACCGAGCCCTTTGTGAAAGGCGTTTTTTATTGGTATGGAACCAGTCACTGCCCCAATGGCTCGCTGGGGGCTTATTGGGTGTTTGTTTCTTCGGGCACGGACCGCGATTTTGACGATGTGGCGTGGACGATCGCCGCGGGCGCTTCGATTCCCTACATCGCTTCCAACGGTTTGATCTCCAACGGCGACATCTGGATCTCGCATCCCTTGAAAGATCAAAGCCAAGATTCCACCGCCCGCAGTTACAACGTATCGTTCGGACAATACGCGAACACCTTTTTCTAAAGCGGTTTTCTAAACCGACTTCCTCAACGAAGCAGAGTCAGTTGCCATGGAATCGGCGCAGTCTTCTCAGTCAAAGTCGAATCAAGCGATCCAACCGGATCAGGAAATGGAAGCCGCCTTTTCTGAGATGGACTTGTTGGTAAAGAATCTCAAAATGCCGAGACGGCGGCGTAGAGTTTTCCGTTGGATCGTTGTTCTTACCGGGCTGATCGCATGTGTTTCTCTCTTGGTTTACTTTAAGCGGCCTTTGTTGACGGCGGCGGGCCGTCTTTTGGTATACGAATCGGAACTCAAACCCGGCGACGTTGTGGTTGTGTTGACCGGCGGAGGAACCGCCCGGCTGGAGCGCGCCATCGAATTGTTGAAGGCCGGGATGGCGCCCAAAATTTTGATGACGCTTCCGGAAGTCGTCCCCAGAGACGCGGCGTATTATGATTTGTACACTACCGAAAACACAATGTGCAAAGCGGTCATGGAATTTCGTGGAATCCCGCCGGAGCAAATCGCATGGAGCGATCAAGCCTTTTACAGCACCTACAGCGAGGCCGTTTTTCTTCGAGATTGGATGAAGCGGAATCAATGCCGGTCGGCGATCGTGTCGTCGGGCTATTTCCAGTCGCGGCGCGCCAAATGGTCGATGGATCATGCTTTTCGCGGGAGCGATTTCACGATTCAAATCGCTCCCGCACCGGAGGAATTGTACTCGGTGGAGGAATGGTGGAAAAACGAAGAAGGCATCATCATGGTGGAAAATGAATACCTGAAAACGGCCTATTATTGGGTGAAAGGGTTGATCGGCCGCCCTTGATTATTCTCCGATAATCTTCACCAGGACGCGCTTTTGACGCCGCCCGTCAAACTCCCCATAAAAAATCTGCTCCCACGGTCCAAAATCGAACCGCCCCTCCGTAACGGCGACAACCACCTCCCGGCCCATGATCTGGCGCTTCATGTGGGCGTCGGCGTTGTCTTCGCCGACGTTGTGGCGATACTTGGAGACCGGTTCGTGCGGAGCGAGTTTTTCGAGCCATTCATCGTAATCTTGATGCAGCCCCGATTCATCGTCGTTGATAAAAACGCTGGCTGTGATATGCATGGCGTTGCACAAAAGAAATCCTTCCCGGATTCCGCTCTCGCGAAGACATTCTTCACAGTCCGGCGTAATGTTGATGAAGCCTCGACGGCGGGGTACGTTGAACCACAATTCTTTGCGATAACTTTTCATGGCGCTTCTCCTGTTTTGATATGAACCGATATAATAAATTCTTCTGATTTCGGATCCAACGGCGAATGACTTGAAGCCTTTTCAGTTTGATTTCGCCGATCTAAACATAATAAGTCGTTTCGATGGCGCGGTTTTTCAACTTTGATTTTTTTTACTTTCCAATATTGCTTAGATTATCAATGATTGCCAATACCAGTATATATCCATAAAATTCAACGAATTAGATGCATCCAGCCTGTTTGGAAACGAAAAAGCAATGAAAATTCCATTGACAAACCCGATAAATTTTAATTGTATCGGTTAATCTGACTACCGAAAAAATAGGTGATTTTTTTTATGACCTCCGTATTTTTTCTTTTTCCTTTTTGATAAGATTGTATAAAATAGCTGACGTAATTTGTTATGCCATCATCAATCAGGGATGTTTCCCGATAAAAAGGAGGAAACAAAATGTCAAGACTGAAAGAAATGCTCGCTCAACGAATGCCTCAGTTCCGTGAAATACGGGCGCGCATCGCCAAACAATACAAAGATATTCAGGTGAGTGAAGTATCAGTGGGGCAAATCTATGGAGGTTTGCGAGGGGTCAAAGGATTAGTCTGCAATACGTCGTCAGTGCAGCCGGATGAGGGATTGAAAATCCGCGACATCCCCATCAAGGATTTGACGGATAAACTCCCGGAAGAGATTTTGTTTTTGTTGTTGACGGGATCGATGCCGGACGAAGAAGATATCAAGGATCTGCAGCAGGATTTAGGACAGCGAAGCGAAGTTCCCGACTATGTTTGGGACGTCTTGAAAGCGATGCCGGCCGATTCGCATCCCATGGCCATGTTCAATACCGCCATTCTTGTGATGCAGAGAGAATCGCTGTTCGCGAAAAAGTATGAGGAAGGTATGCCCAAACTTGATTTATGGGAGCCGGCCCTGGAAGACGCATTGAATATTCTCGCCAAACTGCCGGCCATCGCAGGTTTTGTCTACCGGTTGCGCTTCGACAAAGGTCCGCGCATTGAAACTGATCCGGCGCTGGATTGGGGAGCGAATGTCGCGCGGGCATTGGGAGAACTCGATCCCAATAGTAAATTCACCGACTTGATGCGTCTCTACTTAACCCTGCATTCAGATCACGAAGGCGGCAATGTCAGCGCCTATACCAGCCGGGTTGTAGGATCGGCTCTGTCGGACGCTTACTACGCGTTGTCTGCCGGTTTGAACGGTCTCGCCGGCCCCTTGCACGGCTTGGCCAATCAGGAATGCCTGCGTTGGGTGGAAATGCTGCGAGAACAATTCGGCGGCGTCCCGACCGATGAGCAGCTGCGCGACTTCGCATGGGAAACCTTGAACAGTGGACAGGTAATCCCCGGCTACGGTCACGCCGTTCTGCGCGTCACCGATCCGCGATACGAAGCGCTGCTTGCATTCGGCCGAAAGCATTGCATGGATGATGAGATCTTCCAGATCGTCTCGAAGATTTTCGATATTGTCCCCGACGTCTTAAAGCAGGTTCATAAAATCAAGGATCCATGGCCCAATGTCGATGCCGGCTCCGGCGCGCTGCTCTACCATTATGGATTGAAAGAATATCCCTTCTATACGGTGTTGTTCAGCGTATCGCGGGCTATGGGAATTCTCTCACAGTATGTGCTGGCTCGCGGCATCGGGCGTCCCATCACTCGCCCGAAGTCGATTACCATCAAACAACTGATCGACATAATCGAACAGAAGACGGGAGATAAAATCGATCGCGGCATTTACGCCGAAATCTAATCTCTGCAAGTTTTCACCGGAATCAACGGAAAAGCGGCCCGATGAAGCCGCTTTTCCGTTCTGTTTTTTTAGGGCGAGAAAAAAACTTTATCACGGGAAAATTTGCTTCAGGGCGTCATCGATCGGAGTCAATCGCAATAGACAGGTTCGCTGAATCAAGGAAGAATCCAGGGAGGCGTCTCGCGCGCGGAGAGAGGCGAGGTTCATTTCTTCCAATGTGACTTCATGAATGCACGAGTCGTCGAATCCGCGCATCTTCGCCAGCCTCTTGCCAAAATCGGCTCGTGAGATGCGCTCCGGCCCCCCGATATGATACGTGCGATAGTGAATCTCGCGTCGGATCAGATCCTGCACGGCTCGGACGACGTCGCCTACATAGGCGGGCGTTCGATATTCATCGCTGAACAGATTTAATGGTTCGCTGCGCTGCAGCCCTCCATCCAGCCATTGTAAAAAAGAGCCCCGTCCGAAAGGATTGGAAGGACCGTAGAGCAGGGCGGTTCGTAAGATGATATGATTCGGCCATAATTTCCTTACGGCGCGCTCCGCTTCTAGTTTGGAAAGACCGTAAACGCCGATAGGGTGCGCATCATCTTTTTCGCGGTAGGGAGCATGTTCGCCGTCAAAAACAAGATCCGTCGAGATGTAAACAAAGAGCGCTCCTGGATTTACGATGGAGCGGAGCAGCCGCTCTGCGCCCCGTACATTGACATTGCGGGCGGCGGTGAAGTTCTGTTTGCAGGCCGTCGTGTTGGCCATCGCCGCCGCGTGAATGATGATATCCGGATTGAAGCGAGTCAGGCAATTTTTAATGGTAAAAGGTCTCTCCAAATCAAGTTGAAATACTTGACAAGTCGGTATGGATATTTTTCGGGAACGGTAGGTAACGGCGACATGATGCCTTCTCGATAAATGGACGGCCAAATGCCAGCCCAAGAAGCCGCTTCCGCCGGTAATCAGAATTTTTTTCGGTTGGGGATGATAAAGCATCGATAGAATTCCTATGAGTTTTGCTAATCTAAATTATTCTTTTCAAGTCTTTTAGCCTCATCCCAGAGCGCGTCCATTTCCTGCAGGGAGGCCTCTTCGAGCGATTGGCTGCGTTTTTCGATTTCCTGCTCGATATAAAGGAATCGGCGCAGGAATTTCTGGTTGGTTTTGGTAAGCGCCTGCTCGGGATCGACCTGGATGTACCGGGAGATATTGACGAGAGCGAAGAGCAGATCGCCCAATTCTTCCTCCATGCGCTCCCTGTTTTGCTCTCTATGCGTTTCGTGGAATTCGCCCCATTCTTCTTCGAATTTAGCGAAAACCTCTTCAATTTTTTCCCAATCAAAACCGACGCGCGCGGCGCGATCCTGTATTTGATGGGCCTGCATTAAAGCGGGAAGCGATTTGGGAACGCCGTCAAGAATGGAGCGCCGCTCGGGCTTCTCTTTTTGCTTGTCCGCTTCCCAATTGCGAAGCACTTCTTCGGCGGAATTGGCGTCCCGGTCGCCAAAGACATGCGGGTGCCGGTGAATCAATTTGTCGCATAAGACTGTAAGCACGTCTTCGATGTTAAAGCGCCCTTCTTCTTCGGCGATGCGGGCGTGAAAAACGACCTGAAGAAGGACGTCGCCGCATTCTTCGATGATGGCCTTATCCTCTCCTGCGTCGATGCTTTCCAATAGTTCGTACGCTTCTTCGATCAGGTATTTTTTTAAGGAGAGATGCGTTTGTTCTTTATCCCACGGGCATCCGTCCGGCGATCGCAGCCGGGCCATGATTTGCACCAGTTTCATAAATTTTTCTGAAATAGCATTAGATTCGGACATGAGAACTCCTCGGATTTGCGGTTGCGCGTCGAGTCAAGTTTGATTTGGCCCGTTTGGGAAGAAACATATAAAACCATAGCCCGTTTTGGACGAAAATGAAATGAAGCCGGCGTGGAAAAGCGAAGGAATGAAATTTGCTTTGATTATCATGTCAGATGATAAAAGGAGAAATTTTTGCCGTGTTGAACGGGAAAGCATTTGTTTGTTCATTCATCTTTCTATGGATGGGATGGCTGGCGATGGGATATGAGTCGCAGGCCGACCTGGTTTTATTCCATAACGGCGATTACTGCTATGGGAAAGTCCGGGAACTTTCCGATGGCAGGATCCAGGTTGAGGCGAATGATTCGGTCAAGCAATATAAAAAAAGTCAAATCAGCAATATAGAGTATGGTTTGAACGAACCGAAAAACGGTGAAACGGTTTCCATGGGCGATTTTACCCACGTGGGAGGCGCTTCCATCCTTTCCGTAACCGGCGAGGATGTGCAACGATCCGAAGTGGAGATGATCAGCGGGAAAAATTTGACGCTGGAAGTAGAGAATGGCTTCGGAATACCCGTCATCCATATTTTTCCAACGCGACTTCCGTTTTACAATCGTAAAGGATGTTTTGTCGCCGGGATCCTGGTGAATTCCAGCACTCGCACATGGTCGTCTTTGGAGATGCGGGCTCATCTGTATGGCGGTAAAAACAGGGTCTTAGCGTCAAAGGATTTTTATATTTTCAAAATTCCTCCTGATGCGCCTCAATCTTCCGGCCGGCGCAAATTTGAACTGAATTTTCCCGACATCGATTATCAGTCTGTTAATCGGATGCGGATTGTCAGAAAATTTTAGGCAGAAAGTTCTAGGCAGGAAATTTTAGATAGATAGTTGAAATAAAGAAATGAGCATCCTATGTGCTGAAAAGAAATAAGATGCTCACGATTCATTCAGATTTATTATTCAGTTTATTCAATCATATAATTTATGGGCGACTTCGGCGACGCGCCGGCCCAACTGGCGGGCCACTTCTAAATCTTCGGATGGCATCATACTGGGCTGGCGTCCCAAGACGCTGGTTCCCACGCCGTGAGAGTAGCCTAATTCCTTGTTTTCGGGTATTGACATCGGCGGAAGACTGACGAGGGTCATGCCGAGTTGAAACATGGTTATCTGCAAAGCCAGCAAGGTGAATTCCTTGTCGCCGTGAAGAGCGCCGCTGCTGGTGAAGGCGGATCCGACGACGCCGGGAATGCCTCCCTTCATCCAGACTGCGCCGAGGACTTCATCCATGAATTTTTTCATCGCGGAGCTGACGTTTCCCATGTGAGTCGGGCAGCCAAGCACTAAACCTTGACACGATGTAACATGCTGTTCCGCGGCCTGTTCGACGGGAATGATCCGGGAAGAGCATCCGCCGATGCCATCCACTCCTTGGGCGATCGCTTCGGCAAGGCGTTCGGTGTGTCCTCGATCACTGTGATAGATGATATGAATAATAGCCATTATTTTCTCGATTGTAGTTGAAATAAGTCAAGTCTACACAAGTATAGGCGGTCTATCGTGCTACGGAAGGTCGTTTTGATCAAGATCAAGATAGTTCCTGGATGATTTGGATGCATTCCATCATAGCGCGGCCGTTGTGGTAGGGCGATTTCCAGGGGCCGGCCTTATCGCCTGCGCCTTGGCCGTTTTCTCGAACCAGCGCGAACCATTCGCCGCGCCGCCAATCGATTTGATGACGGTTGATCCAGTCGAGCATTTTGTGGAAGCAGGTTCGATAAAGATCTTCGCCTGTTTTTTGATACATCCGCAGTGCGGAGACCAGCGCTTCCGCTTGCACCCACCAATCCTTGCCGCGCCGATCGGCCATGCCGTTAAAAGGGCCGCTGTTGTAAAAACCGCCCTGCTCGGCGTCGAAGCCGTATTGAAGGGAATACGCAAAGAGCTCCGTGAACAAATCCATCAATGGGCCGTCCGGCGAGCCTACAGCGCTGCAAGCGTCCATGAGCAGCCAAATGTTTTCCAAATCGTGTCCATAGGAGACGCGGTCGTAGTCGGGGCCTCGCAAGGGCGTCCAGTCTCGTTCGTATCGATCGGTGCAGGCGCCGACATTTTTGCGCAGGACGGAATTGCTTTGAATGCGGATCAATTCGATGAGCCGCTCCCGAACGGTTTGATCTTTGCAGGCATTGTAGAAGGTTGTGAAGGCTTCCATCAGGTGTAGGTGGGTGTTCATCAACTTGATGTTATGCGGCGCGCTCATGTAACTTCTTTCTTTCTCGGGCGGCTGGGTCCATTCCCGCCGGAAGGATTCGATGTAGCCGCCGTACGCCGGATCGTAGGCGAAATATTCCAGAATGCTGAATAATTTGCGCGCCAAGGCAAGCGCTTCCCGGTCGCCGGAGGCCAAATAATACTCGGAGAGCGCATAAAGGCCGAACGATTGCCCGTACAAATGCTTGTCGGGCATGGTCGCCGCCTCTCCCGCCGCGTCGATTTCCCAATAAAAGCCTCCGTATTGTTGATCCCACAAGTGATCGCGGAGAAATTCGAAGCCGATTTGAGCGGCGTCCAGATGTTCTTTCGAACCGAATCCTTTGCGGAAGAGGTGAGAGTAGAACCACACGCAGCGCGCCTGGACGACCAGCCGCTTGTTCGATTCGCCTTTGTATTTTCCCTGAATATCGTGGTTGAGCTGGTAAACTTTCCGCTCGAGATCGACGGTATTCGGATGCCAGAACGAAAGAATATTTTTATGGAGAATGCGTTGGAGCAGTTCGCTGACGTCAGGCCAATCTGAAAAAGCACTTTGAGCCGCCGCCGATGAAGCTTGAATGCGAACCAGGGGGGCGGCCATGGAGGCGGCGCCCAGGCAAGTCAGGAATGAACGACGTGACAACATAAGTATGACTCCTTCCAAGGAACGATTCAAAACCATCCAGCTATTCTTGGTGAAGATCAAGAGTTACAGCCCGAAAATCTCCATGGCTGCCTTGTATGGATTCAATAGACATATACAACTTGCAAGAGTTACAATCGTTCAATCCTTGGAAAGGAGATCTCGATGAACTTTCCATCTACCGATAAAAAACCCATGCCCTATCGACGAGTGATTCTTCGAGGCGTCTTGGGAGTTTTCATTCTGATCGGCATTCTCTTCGGATTTGCGGGTCGTTGGAATTTCTGGCAGGGATGGGCGATTCTGGGAGGGACGATGGCCTATATGGCGGCGATCTTGATTCTCTTCAGAAATAAGATGGATTTAATCCGCGAGCGCATAAAACCGGGCCCCGGAACCAAATGGTGGGACAAGGTCTTTTTTGCAGTGTATGCGCCCCTGTCTTATGCGATTGTTATTGTGGGATCTCTCGATGCGGGCCGGTTCGGCTGGACGGATTCGTTTCCATGGTGGGGTTATGGGATCGGATATTTTCTCTACATAGGATCATTGTGCTTGATATTGTGGGCGATGTGGGTGAACAACTTTTTCTCGAGCACCGTCCGGATTCAAACCGATCGGGGGCATTCCGTTTGTCAGGACGGCCCGTACGCCTATATCCGGCATCCCGGATACGCATTCGCCATGGTTCTGATGGTCGGCCTGGCACTCTGCCTCGGCTCTCTTTACGCCCTCATTCCCGCCGCCGGAGTATGGGCGGCGATTATCGTTCGAACCGGGCTGGAAGACGCCGTGCTGCATAACGAGCTGCCCGGATACAAAGAATACGCGGAAAAAGTGCGATGGAGACTGCTGCGAGGAATTTGGTGATATGATGTTGTGTTTTGGAGGGAGTGGAAAAAGACTTCACAGGCATGTCTCGGCACAATGATATCCAACGCGGGCGCCGGGCATACTCTCGATATTTCTCAAATCGCTTACCATTCAAAATGGATCGAGCCGTTTCGATAGTTTTAACCTCTCACACCTTCGTTGAATACCAATCGATTTTTCTCGTCAGGTACATGATGGCCGCGAGGATCAGGAACAATCCGATCGAGCCGATCAGAAGCGCATAATCCTGGTTCATCAGCAAAATGTATAAATAGCCGTATAAAACCGTTGTGACGGCGGCAATGATCGCCGCGCGCCTTTTTCCTTTCAAAACCGCGATGCAATAAGTGGATACTAGCGTGATGACGGATGCGCTCGCGCAGACATACGCCGGAATGAAGCCGATATGTTCGGCGAGCGACAATTCCAGCAAATAGAACATGCACATCCCCACGCCGACGAGTAGATATTGAACCGAATGGATTCTTACGTGGATGAGTATTTCGAAGAGCCAGAAGGCGGCGAAGGTCAACACCAGGAAGAGAATCTCGTATTTGATGCTTCGCTGCGCCATCCGGTAATGATCCACCGGCGCGATAAAGCGCACGCCGAATAAAGAGGACGCGATCTTCTTTTCAATGCCGGAGTCTTTCCACCATTTCTGGGGATAATCTCTGCCCAAAAAGGGAATATTCCATGCGGCGTTGAATCCCTGGTCGCTGAAATCTCGTTGAGTAGGAAGCCAGTTGCCCTGAAAACTCGGGGCGCTCCAATTCGATTGAATCTCGACGGTCGTATCGCGTCCGAAGGGCGCGAAAAAGGCGCTTTGACTGCCGTTTAATTTGATGGGAAAAGAGAAGGAATAGCGGTCTTCGGTTAAAAAGCCTTTCAGGTTGGCATGGATGCCGGTATATTCGCCGCCGAAATCCCCCGCTCCAGGCAAAAATTCGATCTTCTCGTCATTCCACGCGAGCTGAATCTGGTCTGTGATGGCCCGCGCATCGGAAATGCGCACTGTCAGATGGGCGCGATCCCATAGTATTTTATCCGATTCCATCCCCCAGTCGGAAAAATCAGGGCGGGCGAATTGCCCGGACGCCAACAGATCCATGCGATAGATGGGGACTTTATAGATTCCCCGATACCGGACTTCACAGTCGATGCTTCCGGAAATGTGAAGATCTTCCGGCAGAAAATCAGCTTTATGCAGTTCTCTACGAATCGAAACATTGCCGTCTTCATCCTTTTCCGGGATCTCGACCAGATAAGGAACCGTAATCATAGGCCCGATGATGGTTTGTTGATTTCCCCATTTTGAGGTGACGTCCTCGTTCGCCTCCCAGCGTCTTGACTGCCGTTCGCCGATGACGCGGTCGATCATGGAGATAGGTATTTGGAGCAGAAGGATTAAAAAAGCGATCAGAAGAATTCGAAGAAGAGGCGATTTCCAAAAAGATTGCAGAAGGCTTGCGATTCCGCCGTTTTCCATTGTATACATCCCTTTTCCATTACATAAGAAATTGATTGAAGGCTTTGGAACTATTGATGAAACGATTTCTCTTCAATCGGGTAACAGAGTAGCGCCGTTTTTTTTTGACAATAACGGGAGCGGATCGTTGGCGATTTTTTCTATTATTTCTACTACCAAAAGTTGACAATGGAGTTTGAATTAAATACTGTAGTAATGATGTGAAATACCATCTTTGCGAGAGCAGCTCTCATCAATGGGGGGGATCTCCATGGGCAAAAAATATTGGCGATTTTTTGTGGCTGGATTTTTGATCGCACTCAGCATCGCAGCCGCTCTTTTTTTAGTCGAGTTGGTTTTCCGTTTCTATCTATCTCATTTCTCGCTGGAGACGAATCGGAGAATCAAATCTTTGCAGAAAGCCGTTAGTCGAAGCCGGGATGCAAAAGTTCGGTTTGAGCCCCATCCCTATTTATCCTATTTTCCTTCCGATATTCAATTGACGGATGACGGCTGCATCATTTGCAAGGATGAATTTTCTTTTACGCCGCCCCCGGACGTCTTTCGAATTGCTTGCCTGGGCGGCTCCACAACCATGCGGTCTTATCCCACGCATTTGGCTCAGGCTTTGCAGCCTTGCTTTCCAGGCGTCAACATCGAAGTTATGGATTGGGGGTGTTCAGGCTGGACCATCGTGGAATCGTTGATTAATTACAATATACGCGGACGCTTGTTTCATCCCGATCTCGTGATTCTTCATCATGGAATCAACGATCTTGCGCCTCGATTCAGGAATTCGTTCCGCTTTGATTATTCGCACTATCGCAAATCAGCCCGAAATTTTCATATTCCCAAGATCTTTTATTGTCTTAATCCGAGTAAATTCATGGTATGGCTGCTTTTGCGGATGAATCTTCATGCGGCGGATTTGGATAGACTGACGGTGCAGCCCTGGGAGAAAGAGATGGGTTGGCCGGGAGGAATCATTCCCGAGAAAACGGATATTACGTTCAAAGAAGCCGTCCATGCGCTGGGAGCGCTTTGCAAGGGAGAAGGGACTTCATTGCTGCTTGCCGGGATGATCTACAACGTAACCGGTCGGTTGAACGCCGATAACGCCCAAATCATCGATGCTCACAATGCGATTTTGAAAGAGTATGCGGCCCGCAATCATGGCGCTTATGTCCATGCGCAAGACTATTTTCGTTTGCATAAGAAATATTTTGTCGATGAGGCTCACCTTGTCTACTGGGGGGATCGAATCAAGGCCAATCTCTATGCCAACGCCATCGCGCGAATCATGGACGCCTCTCCGCGCATTTGGGTGACGGATGATCGGAAAAGTTCCGACGATCTTGTCGGCAAAAGCGATGAAGATGCTCCTGATGAGAGAGAAATGGCGATTCACTGGGATCAAACTCCCGAGGGAACCGCCGAAACTCATATTTATGTCACTGTCGATGGAATCGAAGAAAAATTTCTGGGCCATACATCCAACGGTGAACATACCTGTCTCTCATGGCGGCCGGGATGCGATTACATCCACAAAGAGTTTCGCGATGGACCTCAATTCGGCCGCCGCTATTCGTTCGCCGCCTGGTTTGTTCATCCAGATGTCATCATGCCGCTTGTGACGCATGAACCGGTAACGTTTCTTTCATCGCCGTGATCGCTTCTTGGGGCGATTTATCGATACGGCCTTACGATCCGGAAGCCCGTGTCGAAATCAAAGGCGTCAGGCGACCAGTAATCGCGATAAGCCGAGCGGCAGATATATGAGTAATTCAGCCAGCTTCCGCCTCGTATAATGCGATCTAAGCCCGATTCCTGGCTGACGGGATCCACTACGTCGCCCGCCGGGTAGTCGGCGTATCGATCCTGGCACCATTCCCAGACGTTCCCGCTCATGTCGTAAAGCCCCCAGGCGTTCGGCTTTTTCAGTCCGGCCTGCTGCGCGCCCTCGACCTCCGCGTGGGGATTCGTCCAGAATCCTTCGTCCGCATTTTTTTCGTACCAGCAATACTGCTTCATGACGATTTCCGAGCCGCTGTCGCCCCAATAAAATCGCGTCGTCGTTCCGGCGCGGCAGGCGTACTCCCATTCGGTTTCGGACGGCAGGCGGAAGCCGTTCGCATTCCGATCGATCTGCCAAGAGTTCTCATCGTAAACGGGCGTCAATCCTTCCAGCGCGCTCAGGGCATTGCAAAATTGCGCGCAGTCATACCAACTGACGTTTTCAACCGGATTGTCGGGATTTCCCGCATAATAGGATGGATTGCTTCCCATGACCGCTTCCCACTGCGATTGGGTTATTTCGTACTTCCCCATGTAAAAGCCAATCGTGAAGGTCACGTTATGCAATACCTCGTCCTCATAACGCTCCACTTCGTCGAGTGGAGATCCCATGGAGAAACTGCCGGAGGGGATCCACGCCAATTGAAGGGGCAGGCTGTCGGAGGGCTGTTCCGGTAAATCGATTTCGATGAGTTGGTCTACCGTGCTTTCATCGAGAGTCGGTGTAGGAGTTGGAATCGTCGTGGCCGTCGCCGTCGGCTCGGGCGTATCCGTCGGCTCGGGAATCGGCGTGGGTGATGGCGGTTCTTCCATCAGCGTCGGCGTACTGGTCGGCTCGACAGAAATCGGGGTGGGGGAAGGCGGTTGTTCTGTGCCCGTAGGAGTTGCTTCTCCCGCTGTGGGCGTCTCGGTCATGGTCGGCGTGGAAACAACAGGCGCTTCTGTGGGAGACGGGGTGAGAGTCGGCGTGAGAGTCGGCGTGGGAGTCGGTGGAAACGTGAAGACGGGCGTCGGCGTGGTTGTCGCCGTCGGAGTGATTGTCGGCGTTGGCGTTATGTTCGGTGTCGGAGTGTTATTCGGTGTCGGAGTGGGCCAGACATCGAAAGAGGCGACAAACGAATTGTTCGTTTCATCCAACTCGGCGATGGCGTTTTCCGGATCGGCGACCGCGGTTCTCTCAGGGAGAAAGCCGGCGCCGGCGTCCGCTAATCTGAGTTCGATCGATTGGTTCGCATCCAAACCGCCGACCTGCCATTCGTGAACCGTTTCCGACATTTCCTGCACGATCACTTTGAACGAACCCGCCCGGGCGCTTCCTTGATTGGCGACGTTGACGACGAAGGCGTCGCCTTCGGGATTCGAGGCTGTCCGCTCGGTGTAAAAGTTCAGGATGACGATGTCGGGCTTGAGGTTGGGGTCGCTGGGCGAATCCCCGTCATCGAGAAAAAAATCGACAGGCCCCGCCTCCATTCGGAAACTCCCGCCTCCGTTGATGAGGCAAAACACGCGAAACCAGTACGAGACTCCATCCTGCGGGCCGTCGATGTATTTCTCATCCTGCGAGAATGTCTGGTTGCCGTCAAAGCGGAAAAAATAGAGATCTTCGGCGCCGGTTTGGCCCAGAAAATCGAATGTCGCGCCGTCCGTGCTGGCGTAGATGTGGGTGTTGAAGATATCGAGCTCGCCGGGATTGAATTTGACGGCCAGGGCCCGCTCCATGAGCGAGTCCGTATCGCTCGCTCCGCTCAGGTCGGTTCCATGGAACAGATCGTCGGTGACGATCGCCGTCTCTTCGGGGATGTCGTCGGGATTGGCGATGGTTTTCAGTTTGATTTCATCGCCGCCCGCCAGGTTATAGCCGAACGGCTCTTTCTGGCTTAACACGACCAATCCCCCGGCTTCTTTGATGCCCCAAACGCGCAATTGGTATTGGATGTTGACGTCGGGATTGATCCATGTATAGGCGCTGCTCGATCCGCTACGGGTGCGATCCAGGTAGAAGAAGCCGCCATCCCCTTTTTTAAAGTAGACATGCCAGTCTTTAATCGCTTCGCCGCCGGTGTAATTCCAGCGCACGACGATTTTCCGGTCGTCCAACTGGTCGAAATCGGTCGTTCCGGCAAGCGGCTGTTCGCTGGCTTCATCGTCGTAGGCCTCTACCGTGTTTGGAGATACGTTCAGGCTCGCGACGTCCACGTATGCATCGGCGGGGGCGGAAACGTCTCGGGAATAAAGGGGATGATTCCAAACGATCAGGCAAGTCAAAAATAGAAGAAAAAAAGTCGATCTCTTCATAACGCGGTCACCTCTTCCATGCTATGGGGCGCTGCCCAGGCCGGGTTTTTCATTCGTTTCTTGATTATGGATGAATTTCTTCTTAAGGATAGATGATTCTTGCGAAAAAGTGAAAGAGTTATTTTCTTTATTTTTCAGCGATTTTCTCCCGAATTTTTGTCAGGAGAAAAACCACAGCCCACCCGGGGGAAGGATGGGCTGTGAGGAGATGGATGAGGGGGGGCAGGAGATTAGTTTTTGAATAGAATTAAATCATCCACGATAACTGAGACCTCTGCTCCAGGTCCGCCAATCTGGACAAAAACGCTTACGGGAATGTTGGGATTGTCAACGCTGAAATCGCCGCCGATCATTAAATGATCTTCCCCATCATTCACGTCATTAATTTCATCTGCCTTGCGGAAAACGCCCAAATTCTGAAAACCGTTTGTTAGAACTATCGCGGCCATGCCCCCGCCTGGCAGACTTTCTCTTTTAATATTGACTTGACCCAAAACACGAAGCGGGAATTGATCTTCGAGTCGTACGCAGAATGTTCCGATGTTGGCGGCGGTATTCGCCGGTTTGAGCGACATTCGGATGGCAATATCTGTCATCGATTCAAAGATGGGAAGGACGATGCCGTCGTCTCCGTTGATATTGGATATTATATTTTGGAGGCCTCCTTCAAAATTTCCATTTTCAGCCAAAGGTAAAAATACGGCTTCTTCCTGCGGTTCGAAGGCTTCCACTTCGATGTTGTCGATCCAAATGGTTGTGGATAGGGAAGAAAAAGGGCTGTTTACGGCTTGTATTGCGTATTGAAAGTTGCCGGAAGGCGGCGCGAAAATAAGATGGAATTGTTTATAATCGTCTATGGGTACTTCATCAGCGCGAACGTTTGTATAAGCAACCTGTCCATCAATGGGGCTATTCAATCCAATCAAGGCGATTTCCGCTTCTTGATTGCTGGCTTTGACATATCCAGATAGATGAACATATGAGGGAAAGGAGAATTGTTGAAGCGATGTTATGAATGCGCCTTGCCCCGGCATTAATTTAATTTCTAATCCCTTCCCATCCGAGCCTACACCGGTAGGGATGTCGTTTATTTTAATGATTCCTTGTTCGTATCCCTTTGGCGCACCGGCGATTAATTGGTTTTCTTCGATTGTATCGCCATTAAGCGACGACCAATTTTTAAGTGTTGGTTGATCGAATGTTGGAAAATGATCAAATTCAATTAGACAGGGATGCTCTAAATTGTCGGGGCGATCATTCCATCCATAACCTGTCTCTTCTGCAAAATCACCGTCTCCAGATGGCTCGCCAGATATCCAATTTGTGTAAGTAACTGGATCTCCATTGATCCAAATCCAAGCATTATTTTCAAAGATAAGTCCCGTCCAATAAAAGGGGTAAAATGATTCGTGAATCCATTCCAATTCTTGCTCGTCGTTAATGGCGACTAAGTAACCGCCAAGATTATCCGCTTCTTTATTCGAATCATGCCATGAAAAACTTTCTGAACTATAGGCATAATAATGTCCATTGTTGGGATTGTATTTCCATTGGTAACCTTCGGGAAAAGAAATGGGACTTTCAAGTTCAATAACAGAATTGTAGATATGATCTTTTTTTATGTCATTCCATCCTCCGTCTTCATATACTACAGTACAGTATTCATTCAAGTCGTAGTTATTTGGCTCTCCCGGCCTCCAGTTCGTATATTGTAAATTTTCGTTGTTTTCCCATACCCAACGGTTTAATTCATAGGAAAAAGTGAGTCCGATGAAGAATTTCACCGAATTATTGGTGACATTTTCTAGAATCCAATTGTTTTCTTCTTCGGAATTTATCGTGGCTAGATACCCCCCAAAAGAAATAGCGATTGATTGCGCGCCATACCACGTTGTCGATTCAAACAACGCATAATAATGCCCGTTGGCGGGGTTGTATTTCCAATCGAGGCCTTCAGGCAGGATGTGCGTTGAGCTTGCGTCTGTTTGGGCGGCGGCTGTTTGAATCGCGATGCAGAAAAAGACTCCCAACAGGAAACGTATTCTTGTGATTGTAGATAAAATTGGCATGAAAAAATCTCCCCTTTTTTCGTCAATGGAACAGAATTGCATGATGCGCACGCATCCCCGATTCTGTTCACTTTGTTCAAACCATCAAAAGTATGATTGAAAAGCCGAAATTCCTAACCTATCTTCTACTATATCACAATAAGATATGAACGCAATAAGAAAATTTATAAATGCACGAAAAATATTTCGCATCAAAATCACATCAAAAAGACGCCGCGTTTCCCGCGTTAAAACAGGCGCCTGAACAAAAAAACTGGTTGCGGGATAGTAAGATATCCATTATTAAAGACATAGAATTAGGAAAGGGTTCTCATAAGGAGCCCTATGATTTGTTTGTTGGGATCATCGAAGCGAATGCGCTTGACGCTGCTGTCTTCCGTTTTCTTTATTCCAGAGTTTTTTCCCATTCTGGATTGACGGTGCGCGCGAATTGGCGAGCCGGGTGATCCGCCGGAAGTTCGCGCAGAAAGAAGGGCGAACCCTCCTTGTTCTGGCTTTCCAAATCACCCTTCAGCCTGCGCAGATAATCGAGAAATTCATCATCGCTCCAATCGGAGCGATGGCTTTTAAAGATGAGAATATAGGACGGTTCGTCGAAGGGAACTTCGTAGCCGGTTGGAATGTTCCGGGCGAAATGAAAGAGGGTTCCGGGCTTCATCAGTCTGCGATGCCCCGCGCGGCAGAGCACCCATTGCCCTTTGACGGTATAGATGATGCTTTCGGTGCTATGGGCGTGTTCGGGCGTATATTGACCGGGGATCATTTCGATATAGTGGCATTGGGATTCTTCCGCCTTCATCAAGGGGCCAATGCGTCCTTCGAGAGTTTCCACGCCGGGGCATTCCCGGGGATCGGTGATATCGTCAATCACGCGGACGCCGCCCCATGCCTGGGTCTGGTTGTCAAGGCCGGCCTCGGCGGGAAAACGATCGGCGAGCCAATGGAGGATTTCTCCGTAAAACGCTTCGTTGTAAGGATTGCGCAAACTGGCGAAGCTGAAGCGTTCTTTGATGCGCTCGTCAAAGGTCTCCGGCGACATTTGGAAATTATGATCGCAGTTGGGGACATCGACGGCGGCTGCGTCCAGGCTGCCGGCTTTTTTCATCCTCTCCACCGCTCGCCGATTGTCTCCGGGCGGGACGTTCATATCGAGTTGGCCTTGGATGGCCAGAGCCGGTTTGAGGATGTATTGGTAGAGTTCCCCCGGTTCGTTGTCGAGTTCTTCGCGCTTGCGTTCAAGCGGCATGCGCCAGTCCTGTCCGTCAAGAGAGAACGTAAACGATTTGAGGCCGTCGCGGGCCGCTTGAAACATGTCTTGATAACCGTATCCCAGGCGTAAATCGTGAAACGCATGCCGCTTCGCCCAATCCATATTGGCTTCGCTTTGCTCCGCCCATTCTTTGAGGCGGCCGAAATTATATGCGTACAATTCCGGCGATGAACTCGATAATCCTCCCAAAAACATATACCCATCGGCATGGACTTTATCTTTGGCCGCCAGACAGGCGAGATACGCCCCCGCGCTCTCTCCCGCGACAAGGACGGTCAGAATATCCGCCCGGTGGCGGGCGAAGAGCATGGCGGCTTTCAAATCATCGGCCTGATCCTGATAGGAAGCGGGATTTTGGGGCTGGCTGGATTTTCCATAACCCCGTTTGTCGAATCGCAGGGTTGCGTACCCCGCTTCAATCAGCCGATCCGACAATCGCTTCAAGGCGTCGCGTTTGGGGGCTTGGGGATGAAGAAATTCCCCGTCGCGAGTATGCGATAATGTGCCGCCGGCGAGAATCACGCAGCAATAAGGGCCGCCGGCTTCGGGAAAGGAGAGTTCTCCGGCGATGACGACTCCTCCGGAAGAAGCGAAAGAGACTTCCAGAATTGTTTCATCCGCGGAGCGCTCGTGGTCGTGATAACGATGCGCAAAAACCTGGGGCGCGGTCGTCAAGATACTCCACATAAAGATCCAAACTAGTTTCGATGAAGCGATGCGTCGAAGATGATTTTTTTTCATTACCTCAATCCATCCCTTTCTTGGCTTTGTTGTCCATGTTACGATTTTTTGCATCGTAACACCATATACAAAATTTACAAGGAGTTCACCATGAGATTTTGGAGTTTGAATGCAGCAGTGCTTGGATTGGCGTTAGCGGCTTCAGCAGGGGCGCATGCTATGGAAAACCAGAAATTTGTGTATCGCGCCGCTTCATTGGATTTGCCGGATTTTCTTACGGAGGGGCGTCTGTTTCTGGATCCGGAAATGGCTTTCGGCAATTGGTTCGGCGGAGGGGTGACAGTGGGGGATTGGGATCGGGACGGTTATAACGATATTTTTATTTCCTCGTTTTTGGCCGATCCGGATGGAGTGGAGAACGCGGGCGCGATTTATGTATTTTTGGGGCCGGATTTTACTGAGACGGAACGAATAACGGCTCTCCCCGAGCCGGAAGAAGGCGATAATTTCGGCATGCAGATTGAATTTGCCGACATGAATGGAGATTCGAGCCAGGATTTAGTCACGACCTGTCTTCGCAGCCGGTGGGTATCCAGCGACGAGAGTCTAACGATGGATCAGGCGGGCAGTTTTCGCATTGTGTGGGGGCCGGATTATGCCGGCGGCATCCGTTTGTTTGACGAGTATCCTGAAGCGGGCGCGACGCTGGGGCGCGGTCTTGCCGCCGCCGATTTCAACATGGACGGCAATATGGATCTTGCCATAGGCGGAATTGGCGCATACGGCGCTTTGGGGAAAGTCATCTTTCGCTATGGCCCCGATTTCAACGAACAATCTGAAATCTTATCGCCGATCATCGAGAATGGAATGCGATTCGGGGTTAGTTTGGCTGCCGGGGATTGGAACGCGGACGGCTATGTGGATTTAATCGCAGGCGCCGACAAAGTCTCGAGCGAATCAGGCTTGGACAAAGCGGGGCAAGTGCAAATCTGGCTTGGCCCCGACTATCGGGAAGATCAAGTGATTATTTTCGAAGAATCCAATCCTGAGGTGGATCGGAATTTCGGCGCTTCCGTGGATTTTGGCGACTTGACGGGAGACGGCGTTCCCGATTTAGTCGTCGGCATAAGCAACGCGAAATGGGAAAACAAAAGCTGGGTCGGTCAAGTGCAGATTTATCCCGGCCCCGATTATGAAGAAATGATTGAACTCAATTCACCCATCCGGGAAGAAAATTCCATTTTCGGTTCGGAAATCAAAATCGCCGATGTCAACGGAGACGGCTGCAGCGATTTAGTCGTCGGCGAGTATTATGCAACCGTGGATGGACTCAGCATGGCAGGCCGGGCGTGGTTGTTCCTTGGCGTAAAAACGGAAGTCGAAACTTGGTCTTTGTTTTAAATTGATACCTATCTTGCATGCGCCAGAGGAAAAATTCGACCATGTATGAGATTTATGCATATAAAAATTATAACAATTATATGAAAACCCCCGGGAGGATTCTCCCGGGGATTTTTTTGCGATTCGTTTTGCCTGTCAGTAGGGGCGTCCGATGCGGCCCGGCAGGGGCTTGTCGTGCAAGAGGCCTCGAAGCGTGTACAGCTGAATCAAGCCGCTGTTGATCAGGCGCTCGCCGGTTCCCAATTCGGCGAGTCCGGAATCGCTGGCGCCATATCCGCCGCGGGCCGCCGATTGAATATCGGGGAAGTAATATTCCGGCCAATCCTGCGGGGCGTTGTCGCAATAGCCGGCCAGGTAAGCGTGGGGCAGGCCGGATTTTTCGCGTACATCCAGTTGA
>JAFGTC010000228.1 GCA_016934335.1 Candidatus Omnitrophota bacterium
TTCCCTGACGCGCCAAACGTACCAGCGTAAAGGCGAGTTGATTCTCCGCCGGCATTCGAGCAATGATAAATAGAAATGACGGATGACCAGCCCTTGCAGATGCGCGGCGGCCCGGTCGTCTTCTCGAATGGGTTTCAAGGTAGGCTCCGCCTGTCGCATTCGAGTGTAATGGTTCAGAAACGCTTTGAAATAACATCGGCAATCCGGACCAGGATGAATAAGTCGCTGTCCTGAAGAGAATTGCGCGCCGCGGGAGGCGGGCAAATGACTGAATTTATCGATGGTTAAATCGTAGGCGTCATCGAGAAGAGAATTCGGATCCAGGGTAATCTTTCGGCGCAGCCCCAGGATAAATTCCGCCAGTCGAATCGGCTTCGAATCCTTCAAGCGAAATACAAAACGATGATCGTGCAACTCCCGCAGCGCATCGGAATCCGAATCATAGACCACTCGTTCGATCAAGGAAGTCAGGGATAAAGTCGTAATGTCCATTTTCTCGTCCACTCGAGTGTTGAGACGATCGATGTTCATTCGTCCAACTCGCGCAGGACTTGAAGGGCGTGCTGTTGAACGCTTTGGAGATAGGCGTCCCGCGCTTCCGTTAATAATTGGGTGGTGGAATCGTCGCGGCTGGATTGGGCTTGCTGGATCTCTTCTTGCAGGGCGTCCATGATTTGACGGATCTCGTCGGTTAACGCAATCGATTGTTTGACAATGACGTCCCCGGGATTCAGAGTAGAAGCTTCTTGAAAACTCGCCGACGCGCTTTGCCATTGCCCTTGTGACAAAGCGCGGCATCCCTCTTCCATGGATTTCCTGTAATTTTTAGCGCGAAGTTGGACTTTGGCGATCACGTAATGGCCGGCGGGATGCTCCGGATAGAGTCGATAGGCCTCCTGGATGAGTTCCGAGAGATCGCTCAGACTGCAGCGCTCCATATCGCGCTCTATTTTCTGATAAAATTCTTGGGCCTGCTGAGATCGGGCCTGCAGTTCGTTCAGCAGGCTTCCTGCGGCGTTATGAGAGGGATTGAGATCCAAGATTGTTTGGCAAACCTTCCCGGCTTGATCCAATTTTTCCTGGGCGTACAACCAAGAAGCGTCGGCCCACAACGCATCCAGTTTTTGAGAATCCGGCGGCGGCTTTTCCGTCGAGCGATGGGATTCGCTTGGCGCGGAAGGGTGGGAAGGTTCAAGATCCTCCAACAGTTCCTGAAGGCTCGCATATCGGTCCGCTGGATCTTTTTCCAAACACCGGTCCAAAACTCGAACTATCCGCTCCTCCAGACCGGGGATCTTTGGGGCGGGCAGATGCAGGTGACATTCCCGCAGGCGAGGAAGGTCGCCCGTAAACGGAGGTTGGCCGGAGGGATGGACTATTTCGTACAACAGAATTCCCAGTGAATAGATGACCGATTGAATCGTGATCGCCTTCAGGGACGAAGCCGTAAAATGTTCGGGGCTCATATAGACGGGTGTGCCGAGGTCCATCGGCTTTTGATCCAAGAGATGCAACTCCGCGTCAGTGCTGTTGGATGCGCCGTAATCCGTCACTTTAATCGCTCCCTGAACGACAAGGCAATTTTCCGGCTTGACGTCAGCCGGCGCGATTCCGCAGCGCTCCAATTCCAGGAAGCCCTGAACTATTTGTTGGAAATACATCAATCCCAACTCTCTTCGCTGATCCGGTTCGCTCCGGCGGTCGATCAGCCATTGGCGAAACGTCCCCTCCTGCGCGAGCTCCATGCTGATCATCACCAATCCCATTCCATCCCACGGCTCCAAATGAAGGTTATGCGGACGGATGACATGTTGGAAATTGGCGATGCGGCGGCTTAATTGGAATTCATGCTGCACCTGCAAGGAGGGAAGGATGGGAAAGAGCGAGCTGCTGGGAGCGATCTTTGCGGCAACCTCTTCGCCGGACAAAGCGTCGTGCATCTGATGCACTGAGATGAAAGGCCCCTGATGCAGCAATTTTCGAGGAATATATCGCTTGGCGATGCGATGATCCTCGTTCAACTCAAGTTGAAAACCGGGGGGATTGGGATCGCCGCTCAAAAAATAGTTTCCGCCTTGATCTTTGCTCAGAAGGTCTCCGCATTGGACGCAGCGGTTTTGGACGGCCGGAACGAATTCCCGACATGCGGCGCAATATAGATTCATGATGATCCTCCGGATGCTGGTTTCGAGGAGGAGGTTTTTCTCACTCCCGGAACCTTGGATTGTCCCTCACCCCCGTAAATCCATGCGTGATGACATCCACGCGGATTTCAAGCGGCGCACCGCTTGATTCAAGGCCCGGTGAACGGATTGGATCCAAAGATTCGCGGTCTTGTCCGTCATGGCCTGCTCAAAAGCCTCCTGAACGCGTCGGTTATGCTCGGCAATGGATGACTCGGCCGGCTTCCCTTCAACGACATACACTGTCAACGGCGTAAAAATAGTGTGTCCGTCTTCTTGCGCAGCAAAAAAGCCGAATTCAAACGCGCCCTCGCCGGGATCTCGATTCTGGCGGACGGAAACCCAATCGCCCATTCGCACTGTACTGGCGGAGGCATGACAAATTCGGCCGCATCGAGCGCGGGGAAGATGGAGCGTCGATTCCTCCGTTCGAATCTGTTCATACTTGTCGCGCATCGCTTGCGGGGAAATCGTCGGAGAGGCCAGGGAAAACGAATCGAGCACGTTTAGAATCCAGCGGCCTTGGAAGGATTGGCCCAGAATGCCGCAGGCCTGCATTCGTTGAGGCAGAGGAAGATGCGGTTCAATCATCCAATCGTTGTCTCGCAAAGCCTCGTACATCATCATCAGTCTAGGCGATGCATCCGCCGAATAAGGCGGCGGAAGATTTTCGCAGACATGATAAGCCTCCTCGATGAACCAGAAGCGCTCCAATAATTCCGCATAACGCACATAAGAGCGAATGACCTCCGCGCGGTCTGACGGGAGCATGGTCGCAAGCTCAGTGCGATAACGCAATTCGGCGACGGGATCGTTCCTTTGATAAGCGGCCTCCGCGCGAAGAAGCAGGGATACATGGGAATAGCCCATCCGCTGCAACTGCGCATGCTCGGCTTCCGCATTCCGTCCCTTGCGGAGGCGGGATTGGATTTGCTCCGCCAATGTTTGCGCGGCGGCCTCTCGATGCCGGCGGCTCATTTGTTTCAACGGGCCGTCAAGAGGACCGCTCGCCGTCCTGTAATTGTTCCCTTCCAAAAGCCAAATGGGCTGATAGGCGTCCTCTATGTTTTCGCCTATTCCCGCTCGCCCGTCCGCATTGATCCAAAGTACTTGCTGGAATTTTTCACGAAGCGGCTGGGCAGAAAGAATGCCGCGGGGCATGAAATAGTCTTGATCGAGCTGCATGTCTGCGGCGCTCCATAATTTCATTCGAGAATCTCTCATGCCGATCGTCATCAGAATTCCCTGGTATTCCGCCATCGCGTACCATTCTCCCCTATGCGCAGGCGTACGCTGCGCTCTCTTCTCCCGCAAGTGATAGGATGCCAGCTCGCCGGATTGACAGGGATGAACCAAGCGCCGGCTGGCGGGGCAGAAGAGAAGTTGGACGAATGAACTGAGGGGCGGGGGGCGGCATGTGGAGGCGATGTGGAGCAGATTTCCATGAGGAACATCCCAGAAGAATATTTTCCCCTCAACGGAGAGCCCGCATAACAGGTCCTCGGAGACAAGAGCAAACGAACAGACGATTTGATGCTCCGTGGGCAGATTGAGGAATTGATCCATACAGCGTGAATCGATCATGTAGGAATTCCCCGCCGCATCGCTGGCGAGCAAGATTGAATTGGGGAGAAACTTCATGGCCAAAATCGGCGCGCCCAGGCGAAACCGGCGGATGGAAGGGGGGCTTCCTTGGCTTACGGGATGAATGCCGTCCAGAAGGCTGACGTCTCCGCATTTCGTTCCGACGGCCAATTCCCGCCCATTCGGCGAACGCGCCAGAAAATAGACGCTGTTTCCCGGGCTGGATTCGAACAGAAGGTCTGTTTCTCGCGTTTCAGGATCGACGGCGACGACGCGCGGTTTGTCTCCCCCGGATCCCAAAAACAGGCGTGGATCGAAGCGGGATTGAGGCGTCATTCACGAATCCTCCGGATCTTCAGACATCGGCCCGAAGGAGATCAGATCCTCCAGTTCGGCCTGGAATGACGAAGAAGAGAAGGGAGGAGGCTCTCCCGGGAGGCTGTTCGGCGCAGAAATCGTAATATCCATCGGCGGAGAGGGAGGAGCGGGGGGAGTCAGTTCGCCCGGATATTTCTTTTCCTCCGCCTTCGCCAGCCATCGTTGCGCCTCCAAGATCGCATTCCGAAACTTTTGTAAATACTCCTGGACTTGACGCCATTGATGCGCCTGGATGGTTTCGGCGTTGTCATACTGGCGGCGGGCGGCTTCGGTCTGCAGAACGCCGGCGTCACCGGCGAGGATCTCCCAATTTTGTTGACAGCGATCCAATTCGCCGGTGATCATGGCTTCCGTATGCTGCAAGACTTTCAGGTGATCGGCCAATTCTTGCGCGGCGCGCTCCTTGGCATAAAATAATTCTCCCGCGAAAGGACAGTCGGAGCTTCCATCGGGATTGACGCGCGGCAAGACGCTCATCTTGTTATCCAATTCCGAAATGAGATCCAACGTTTTTTCCAATTGGATGTCCAGCGATATGAAATCAAGAACGTGCTTTGTATTGGAATTCAAGGGTGGTCGGGTGAATTCATCGAAGGGAGGCATGACATCACTCCTTTCCCGCCCGGATGCTGGAGAAGAAAGGCGAAGACGCCGGGCGATTGTATGGGCGAAACTGAGTGGAATTGATCCATAGATCCAACTCGCTCCCTGACGTCATCATGCAGCGATGCGCCGTAAGGACATCGAAGATCGTCCGTTGAGTCCAATGAAAATCAGGATGGGAGAGTTCCGTTCGCCGCATGATGTTACCCTTGCCTGCTCGAGCGGATAAGCGATCCCAGCGACTGCTGAATCTGTTCGCTTTCTTCCCGGGCTTGCCGCACGCGTTCAATCTGCTCCGCTAAAAACTCCACTTCGCGCAGCGCGGATTCTTTCGCTTCGTTCAATGCATCCATCGTCTCCTGGGTTGCTATTTCGCCGGCGGCGTCATCAAGCGAGGCCGCATCCGATTCCGTGGATTTCGATCGATCGTCCATCTCGTTCTGGTAGTCTTCGTTTGCATCCTGCTTCTGGTCCAATTCTTGATCCTCTTGGTCGAAAATCTCCACGGTAACATCCTCCGCCTTCTCGACGGCGGATTCGACTTCCTCCGCTCCTTCGAGAGTTCCGGAAAAATCCAGGCTCTCGAGTGTGCGGCGAACCGTCTCCACATCCTTGGCGAGCGCGTCCAAATTCTCCTCCTTGTCGCGCATCTCCTCTCGACTGGCTTCGATGTCCGCTTCGATATCGCTTCGGGCGGGCAATTCACTTTTTCCTCGCATCATGTCACCTCCGTTTATCTCTTTCGTTATGGATGCGCGTCATCAGATCGTCGATGTTGCGCAGGCTTTGGCGCGCATCCGCCTGGCTGATCGTTTCAAATCGACGCCGCAGATGATCCCGCCAAGTTTGGAGGCGAGGATCCAAAGCGGCGTCGGCGTCCTCCGCCCCCTCCAATAAACGAGAAATCTTTTTGCTGCACTTTTTGGAGAGAGAGCGAAGTTGGTTTCGAAGACGGCTGGCGTCTTCTTGGAACCGTTGAAAACGCTCCATGAGTTTGGATGAGGTCTGAGCGCCGCAAACTTTGGAGAATTGAGCGGAGAGGAGGATCGCGGAATTCATGAGCGACAGCCGCCGCCCGTCAAATTGATCCAGCGCCACTTGCGCTTGATCCAACTCCGCCGCGACTCGATCCTGCGCGGCTTGAAGGAGCCACTCTTTCCCCCTTGCCAAGGAGGCAAACGCGGAATCGGAGGGAGGGATGGAGCGTCCTGATTGGGGATGGAGGTTGATCGTTCGGATGCGGCGCGGCAAAAAATAGTCCTCCGTGAAGAAAAAGGCTTCTCCCGTCCGCAGACGGCTGAGTTCCTCCATCTCCAGTTCCCCCAATAACATGGATCCCCCCACTGACGCTCGATCTTGGGGTTCTTTCAGACGAAAGGTCAACAGGGAGCCCACATGCTTCAGCACTTCGGGGGCGACCTGGGAAGGCAATTGATCGCAGATGATAAAAGCTACGCCCAGCGCTCGCATTTCCGCCAGAAGCCGGCGGACAAAATCCGACGCGAACGCTTTGGGATTGGCGACGTCCTCCGACGGGATGGCTTCTCCAGAGCGCCCTACGATGTTATGGGCCTCTTCAATCACGATCGCTAAACGCACGGCGCCGCCCGGATCCTCCATCGTTTTCAGTTCTTCATGAATCCTGCTCAACAGGAACAGAGTCAGCATGCAGGCCATCATCGGCGTTAAACGATCCATTTCGATCACTGTGAATCCCTGGATCAAGTCGAGGATGGAGGGAACGCTTCGTTTGCACTGAAGCACTTTCCCGATCACGCCCGTCGCGAGAACGCTCAAACGAACTTGCAGCGCGGTCATCACATTGGCTTTGACTTCGGGACTGTAGCCCGTCTCCTCAATCAGTCTTTCCACCGCCTCCACAAGATCCGAAATCACCGGGAATCCTCGATTCGGCGCGCTGTGGGCGTACACATCCTCCAACGCCTCCTGAAGCAAGGCGGGAAGCGGACCCGTCATGGGAAGAGAAGCCCAAAAACAATTCATGCGATTGTCGATTCTCTCATCGATGGAGATCGCCGGATTCGATTCCAAAAGATTGAGCCGCATCTTCGAAACCTGTTCGTTGCCAGGCGTATAAATCCGCGTTTTCTCACTCAATCGCCGCCATTCCGGATCGGCGTTTTGATGGTTGGATAGCAATTTGCGATAATTCTTATTGGCCGCATCGAGAACCAAAAAGGGAACGCCGATCCCATCCTTCTGATGAGCGGGATCTTCTTGACGGCGGGAGGGCGGCCAATTCCCCAATTGCTTCAATATCGAGGTCACTAAAGTGGTTTTTCCATAGCCGGATTGGCCGCAAATGAAGAAATGTTTGGTTAGATTGTGGAATGGGACGCCTCGCAGCGTAGGAAAATTCCAGGTGGATTTGGACAAAGGATCATCCTCGCCCACGACGATGAGATGGGATGGAAGGTTGGGGGCGGGATCGGTTTTTTTTCGGATGCAATAAGGCGAACTGGACGACGCAAGAGGAAATTGAAAGATGCTGAGTAATTCATCGACGGGGGCCGCCTGCCCCAAACACTCGAACTCCTTATACAATCCCGACTGAGGAAACAGCAATTCTTGCGCCGGCAGACGGGCGACGGCGTTTTGCCGCACGCCCTCCAACAACCGGTCAAAATGCGGCGCGCCTTTTTTTATCGATGCGATCCGATGCATTCCTTTGTCAAAACAACTTTCCGCGATGACGGAAGCGATTAATTGCGCGGTGGATTCATCCTCCGAAAGGATGCGGATGTGAAATTGCATATGGGGCAAATAAAGAGTTTCATGGAATCGCTGCTGGCTGCGCAGAACGTCATCGGCTAAAGGATCCTTGACTCGCATGGGCGGCAGGCGGTCTCTGCGGGGATGAGACGTCGCCGAGGGATCAAGATAGTCAATCCGGCCTTCTTCCCACAAGCCTTCTTGCTCCTCGTCTCGATTGATGCTCCGCAGTCGCCTTAAATATTTTGTATGATTGGATCGCTCATCCGACGCATCCATGGATGCGAGACAAATATCGACGACAACCATGACCCGGAGACGATCCAACACCGCATCCCATATCGGAAACGGCGGACGCTCTTTGGGGAGGAAGGAGCGCATCAGAAAATAGGCCGGCGGGATTTTCTCGTTGAATTCGGAGGAGAAGAGCGGCGCTATCCGCTCTTCCCTCCGGATGATGTCGCTGATGGCGTTCATGCGCTCCCAGGGCGGATCAACGCCGTCCACTCGCTCCAGATCGTAATACGCGGCGTGCAGACCTTTTTCAAAAAGCGTCTTCAGATTTTCCACTTGATCCGATCGTGTAATCCGGGATTGGAGATAAATCGCGCATCGGGATTGCGGATCCTGCTGATCGGGATGGGGATCATATACCACTCGCAGCCCAATGGACGCCGCGTCGGGCGGGAGATCTGCGAGGCAGCGCATCAGGTGTTCACTCGCGCGCAAGACGCCCCGATGAACATTTTCCCCCGCCGCAGCCCGGCATTGGGGATCGCGTGAATCGGCAATGGTTTTTAGTTTGTATCTCAAACGAGTAGTCGTCATGTCCGCCTCCCGTTCGGCGGCATTCTTGCCTCAGGGATTTAGTCCATATATCTTTTTCATATAGGCCAAATAGTCTCCGCAGGTTGGACAGTGTGGATTGGGATCAAACTGAACAGGAATCCAGCGGAGGATGTGGACGTCGTCGGGATCGGCGCTCAACGGTTGAAAGCGCTCCGAATCCTCGCCGTTCTCTCGCCGGTTGTACCAAAAATACAGGGGATCACTCAAATCCTCGTCCAATGAACGAAGGGTTGTGGGTTTATTTCGAAGTAATTCCTGAAGCGCAAGTTTCCCCGTGAACTGGCTGATGGGATCGATATCCAAGGATAACCCCGGCTCGATGGGAACCGGCCGATCCGAGTATTGAATCTCCTCAGCGGCCTCCGCATTGGCGATCTCGCGATCCTTCGCCTCATCGGGAAGCGTATGAGTATAGCAGTTGTAGCATGGAGGCCGCCCCGACCGCACGATCATGACCATGCCGCCGTACGCCCGGCGACGGCAACCGGCAAAAATCCCGGTTTTCCCCTCTTTTATCAGATTGTAGTTGGTAAGATCCCGGCACGTTCGGGAATCCGCCGTGCAGATCGTCAGCGTGTTTTCCCGGATCAGCCGGCGGCATAATTCCAGGTTTTTCTCATCAGATTTTACAGGCCAGGTGTGGACTTCAGCCTCGGGATTTTTTTGGCGAATGTCTTCTTCGGCGAAGTCAACTTTGAGGCGGCCCACATCCCGAAGGCGCGCTTCATGTCTGGCGATATTGCATAATTCGATCCGGTCGTGATCCATGATGTGAAAGCGTTTTACGCCGGATTGAACGAGAAATCGAACGATCGTCGAGCCCACCGATCCAAAGCCCACAAAGAACACCGACTGATCGGAGAGGATATCGGTCTCTATCAATCCGTCCAAACGCGAATGCAATTCCCCGCTCACGTGGATCACCTGCAACGGCGATTCGCGCCAACCGCCATCGTCGCGGACGTAGCCTTTTGTTATGAAGACTTCCTTGGTTTTTGTGGATGGGGATTCCTGGATTTGCACAACCAATCGAACTTGATCTCCATCCTCGCCGAATGACGTTGGATCCGGAATTTCCTCCGATGTCGCTGCAATTTTAATGGATCCTGTTGCGGGATGAGGAATGGGATCGTCCGACAACCGGGAATAAACTTTCTCATGAGGAATTGTGTGAAATGTGAGATTGTATTCGCCGCCTCTCTTCTTAGGATCGATATAGTTGGATGCAATGGTAATCATGGAATTCATGATTTTTCACCTCATTTCTCGGGTAATGTAATAAGACAATAAACCAGATTCAGCGGTCGAATTCCTTGCCAAAGGAATCTCGGCCGTTTTTTTACTATCGGGTTAAGGCGCTTTCCCGATCCTCTTAATGAGATACAATCATATCGCTCGGCGTGATGGAAATGACTTGATTAGGATCGTCTCCTCGCTTCTCAGGTCGTAATTTTTTGGTGTATTTGTCATACACGAGTCTGGCGCCTGTCTGCTTCCCTTTATCCAGGTTCTCAAGGATCGATAGAATGTATTGGCGTTGATTGTTCATTGTTTGACTCCTTTTAGCGACAAATGAATTTCTATTATTTTTTATGCTGTAAGAATAGTTCGATGTATTTCATTTAATTTTGTCTTTTCATAACAAGATTGCTTTTTTTAAAATGTCAATATTTGATGCGGATGATAAATACCTATCTTGTAATTCTAAGAAAAAATCATTAATCGATTTTCCTGTTTGTTTGTAGTTGCAATAAGCTTCTACCCACAACATACCTTTCAGAAATACGAGAACGCATGTGTTTGATGGATCCCATTGTTCGTCTGATGAGTGGCATATATGGATTTCTCCTTGGGCGTTTTTTGAATATATATGGAACTCATGATCAGGTTTTAAGTCATTAATGCGCTCCATACTTTTGTATTTGTAAAGTATTAAGGGTGAAGCAAGATAAAGTTCTGGTTTTGAAAATGGATAGCATAAGGACATAACTAACTTCAGACTGTATGGATTATTGTTGATTGAATCAAAATACGTAAATAAAAAAATGTCGCTGTAGTCATCTTTTTTACGTAGTACTTTGCCGAGTTGCTTTTCTGAAAGACAATGCTCGACATTAAGGCGACTTTCTCGGTTAAGCGAAGATACATTCATTTTTTTCTCCTTCTCATTTTGAGACATGTTAAGAATTGTTGCAAACAACTTTGTTCAAGTGTCGCATGTAAGATTTCAGTATAGCTTTTATCATACGAAGGATGTTAATCATGCGACATTCCTTTGCATTTTGTATTTTTAATTGACTGATATCGAGATAGGATTTCTTGTTGAAATTGGCTAATTTAATAAACATGAATTGTGGGCGGCAACGTTCTGCGCTTACCGGATAGAATAGGATGATTGTGGCGTCTCCTATTTTGATGGAAATGATGTAATAATCTCTTATCTGAACACTTAGAGTGTCTTTTTGCTCCTCAGGAAGTTCATCCAATTCAGACATCAGCCAATCGGGAAGCCAATTGTCATCGTAAATCGCTGGATTCAATTCCGACTCGCAAGCGTTGTAAGTTATACAATCTATCGGATAGTGCATTGATTTGTCATAAATTTTTGCATCTAGAAGAGCAGAGCGTTGTCGTGTATTCGCTCGCAATGGACTTTTCCCCTCAAGCAAAAGAATTGAACAAGGGTGATAACGGCCTTTCGGAGCGTCATCATAAATATAGCTATGCATGCGAATATGCGGGACTTTGGTTTCGGAATATCGGTGTAAGAAAAAATTTTCTTTAGGGGCGCGGAAATCCGAATTCTCAATGTTTTGGTGATGACCTACGAAATTCAAGTTCCTACTAAAATCACTGCTATGTTCACAGATTAATTGATGAGGTTGTACATTCATTCCTTTTGTATCGAAGGTAAAAATCAAATCATACATCTTTTTGAAATTATTTTTTTGGGCGATTGATTTCATTGCAGTAATATCATCTGAACTTGGGTGATTCAACAAATATGCGCCGTGTGAATGCCACCTGCCTACAAATCGTAGATGATGATAAGTGGCTATCTGTCTACAAAACATTTGAAACCAGCGGTGATCCTCTTCAAAGTGAGCGTACAAATGTCTCGCGAAGGGGGAAGGAAGCGTAGATAAAAATACAACAGTGTTATTGTTGTATCCGGTTCCTCCAAAAAGTGCACCGCCGGTCTCAATATCGCCATATTTGTTTACATCACCGCCAATTTTTTGCAAATCTTCTTTGTACATTACTAAAGCGTCATCAGGAATTTTCATCATGTTCATAATTTTCTCCTTCATTTCATGCGATAATTTCACTTCCTACACAGATCTACATGCGCAAATCTATCATTGAGAAGCGCGATCGCATCGTTCGTCCTCTGACCCGGATATGAAAGATGGGGTGTTTAAAGACAGTTGAAAAAAAGAAGAAAACTATAATATCACCTTTAGATATGTCAACAGCTTCGCCAAAAAAAATTGCAACATCCCATCTCCATAACACCTGAAGGCGACTAGTGGATTAAAACAATTTTCATTAGACTTTTTTAGTTTTTTTAATTTTTTTTTATTCTTGACACTAGCGAGATTGGATGTATAATAGCTTTTTATGCATAGTAGCGGAGTTGGCGCGTTAAAGTATAAAAGTGGGAGACTCTTTACTGTGCGCGCCAACTATCCGCTAGCATCAAAAAAGTTCCTCCTTTCGAGTTCAGAATGAGCATGAAGTTTATTGTGCTTTCTTTCAGCGCTTAAAGGTCTTAACATCTGTTAGTAAATTGTTGGCAATTCAACGATGCATGACGACAAGTAAGGAGGGGGAACAAGAAATTTTTATTGCAGATAAAAAAAATTATCAGAAAGCGTTAAACAAAACTAGGCACTTTTCAATAGAAAAAAAACATAATTTCCCGCATCAAAGCAATCTCAAAGTTCCTACAAGATTTTAAAAA
>JAFGTC010000229.1 GCA_016934335.1 Candidatus Omnitrophota bacterium
TGTGAATCAGGATCAGGTCACCGGACGGATCGTCCCCCCCCAGGATCCCCGGGCCTTGGGCCATGCGCTGCAGACCATATTGAGCCGGCCGGACCTTTGCGAACAATACGGCGCGGCCGCGAAACATCGAGTTTCTGAATTGTTCTTGCAGCAGACAATGGGGCAAAATCTGTTGGCTTTATACCGGAAAGTTATAGGAGCATCCCGCTCGCCGGTTGAGGATTGACCGGTGCGTGGACTAAGATAGAAAAACCGCCGCTAAGATCTTCTTCGAAAAGAGGGCGCGCAAGCGATGGGGAATCCTTGTTTCATACGCCGCTTCGGTTTGATTCGCCGTTTGGGATCGTTGCCTGTCTTGCTGGCTCTTTTTTATATTGTCTTTGCCACCCCATGGATGGGGCGAAAGAACGGCTATACGGTCGATGCAACCGCATCGTTTCAATTGACCAAAACCATCATACTCTCCGGCGATTGGCTGCCGGACAACCTGCGAGTCAAGCAGGGATACATCTATTCCATCGTTTACATCCCTTTTTATGAGCTGGGAAATGCGATCGCCGCTCTGAATCCGGATATCGAAGGGGATTGGATCCGGCGAAAGTGCATGTGTTGGATGAACACTGTGCTGACCGGCTTCACGCTGGGCGTTTTGTCCTGTTTTGTACGCCGGTTGGGGTATTCGAAGACGGCGCAAATCTTCGTCCCTTTGATTTACGGATTTTCAACTCTCGCCTTTAATTATGCGCGCTACGATTACAACAAATGTCTGGCGGCTTTTCTTCTCTTGGCGGCGGTTTATTTCTGCGCCGCGTTCATGCAGGAAAAACGGAAGGGCTTTTTGGCGGGCTGCGGTCTGGCCGCGTCGGCGCTGGCGGCGCTGCGTCTGGAGATGGCGATTATCGCACCTGTTTTGCTGATTGCGCTGCTTTATCCCAAAGGAACGCAGGGCGAAAGGCTCCGCCGAGGCGTTTCTTATGTCTGCCTTTGCCTGATCGGGATCGGATGGGTGTTTTTCTATAACTCTCTCTATTGGAGCGGCGAAGTCGCCGGCGGTTATGAAGGCGGATTTCAGTGGAATCCCATGCCGGGATTGATGGGATTTTTGTTCTCTCCAGGGAAAAATATCTGGTTTTTCAATCCCGTCCTTCTGCTGCTGCCGCTGACGCTGCGGACTTTTTACAACAACCACAAAACCCTCTTTCCCCTCTGGCTGGGAACGGTCGGGCTGATAACGGCGGTGTACTGCTTCTGGGGGAATTGGTGGGGCGGCTGGGGATGGGGGCCGCGTCATTTGACGCCCTTGCTGCCTTTGCTGGTTCTGCCCATCGCCCCGGTTTTCGATCAGGAAAACCGTTCTTATAAGATCCTGTTGGGCGGATTGGCTTTAGCCGGCCTTTTTGTACAGTTTCTAGGCGCCGTCATCGATTTCAATGATGTGATTATGATTTTGATGCGAACGCAGATCAGCGAACAGGAGTTGATCTGGCAGCCCGCTTGGAATGCGATCGTTCAGCACGGGCTGGTCTGGAGGATGATGCCGGCGGCGCGCTGGGATTTTGGATGGATCGGCCTCAAAAATTACTTATCCGGCGCCGTTTTTTTGGGTATCCTATTCGTATGGATCGGGCTGGCGGCGAGTCTGGCGTGGGCGTTAATCCAAAATCTGCGCCGCTCGGCCGATTGATCGCGTTTTTTTCAAATTCCAAAACGGGAGTGCTGTGTTATGGCGTCTCGCATCCTTCTCCTTATTGCTCACGGAAGCCGTTCTTCGGCTTGGAATCACGCCATCGAGACCTTTTGTTCGAATCTTCAACAAACCGAACAGGGCCATACTGAGATCGACGAGGTTCGATGGTGCTACCTGGAGCATGCGCAGCCGACCATCCAATCGGCCCTCAATCTTCTTTGCCAGGAGAGAGAACGGGAAATCATCTGCCTGCCCCTCTTCCTGTCCGCCGGCCATCATGTCACTCATGACATCCCCAACGAAGTCGGCCTGGCGGCGGCGCAATTGGATCGCCGGGAGGGAGTGACGCTCTACGAATGCCGGGGCTGCCGCGTTCAATTAATGGATCCGCCTCCCTCCTTGGATCTGATCGCTGACAACATTGAGCGGCGCATCAAACGAATGGGAGTCTCCATGGATGGAAGCGGACTGATCGTTGTTTATTACGGCGCCAAAAAATACATGCGGCAATGGAATCACTTGGCGTTTCATGTTCAATCGAGATTGTTGGAAAAATTTCCTCACAGCCAGATCGGGTGGAGCTACGCCGGGGAAGCTGTGGATTTCTTACCCGAATCTTTAGCCGAAGCCATCCGGGAAATGGCGCAAAACGCCGGGCGCATTATGATCATTCCGGCCTTGGTCGCCGTCGGCGTTGTGCAAAACGACATCATCCCGGCCGCCGTCATAATGTCTCAATTAGAGGATCGAATAGTTTATACTGGTGATTCCATGCTGCCGGATGCGGAAATGGAGCGAAGCGTGCTGGAGTATGTGCATTCAAACATGATTCGGTGATATTTCCGCGCGGAGAGTAGAAAAGAAAGGTGAAATGGAAGGCAAAACGCTCGTAGGCGTCTGGACACGCATCTTATTCCCATTCATGATAAAAGCGTAATGGCAAGATCGTTTTTTTATATTGAATCTCTGATTTTAATGGAATGTTTGAGACAGATTTTCGATATCAAAAAATAGTATTTTTCTGATGGGAACGGCTTTCTCCTCCAGGGAGAGGGCGTGGTTGAAAGTCTTGTTCTGCGCGCTGCAGGCTGAGGAGGTCTCTTATGAGCGAAGAAAAACGCGGCGTTTTTGATCCATATATTGATACAGAATCGACGGAAGTCTTAATTCTGGGCGGGGGGCAGGGATCGCGTTTATATCCTCTTACAAAGGAACGAGCTAAGCCAGCGGTTCCCGTCGGCGGAAAATTCCGTTTGATCGATCTCCCCCTCAGTAATTGCCTCCATTCCAATCTGCCGCGCATTTATATTCTGACGCAATTCAACTCGGACTCTCTGCATCGGCATATTGCACAGACGTATCGCTTCGACTCTTTTTCCCGCGGATTTATCCAAATTTTGGCCGCGCAGCAAACCCCGGATAATAAAGACTGGTTTCAGGGGACGGCGGACGCGGTTCGGCATGCGCTGAGACGCTTCGTGAATCGGCGCCCCAAATACATCATGATTTTATCCGGCGATCATTTGTATCGCATGGATTATCGTAAGCTCTTGAAAACTCATGTAGAAAACGAGGCGGACGTAACCATCTCCGTCCTGCCCATCGCGCGAGACCGCGCCTCCGATTTCGGCATCCTGCAAGTCAATGAAGAGGGTCGGATAACTGCATTTCAAGAGAAGCCCACCAGCCGGGAAGAACTCGACCAATTGATCGTTCCCTCTAAACTTTTCGAGAAATACTCACTTGAATCCAAAGGACGCCAACACATCGCTTCCATGGGAATCTACGTTTTTAACCTGCAGTCTCTTTCGGAATCTTTGATCGAACATTCCGGCAGCCCGGATTTCGGCAAGCATATCATTCCCGCTCTGATCGGCTCCAAGCGCGTCTTCGCTCATTTTTTCGATGGTTATTGGGAAGACATCGGAACGATTCGATCGTTTTACGAAGCCAATCTGGCCCTGACCCGGCCCGTCCCGGAATTCAATTTTTACGACGAGCGCCATTTGGTCTATTCGCGCCCCCGGTTCCTGCCCGGTACAAAGGTGAATCAAGCGACGATTCGCGCTTCAATCATCGGCGATGGAGCGATTGTCTCCGGCGCGGTGATCGAGGATTGCATCATCGGCCTGCGCGGCGTTATTGCGGAAAATGCGCAACTGTACCGAACCATCATGATGGGAGCGGATTATTACGACTCTTATGAACAACGGCAGGAAGACATCCCTAAAAACGCTCCTCCGTTAGGCATTGGCTCGCGATCCATCGTTAAAAATGCAATTGTTGACAAAAACGCTCGCATCGGCGCCGACGTCCGAATTCTCAACGAAGCCCATGTGCAGGAGGCCGACGGCCCCAATTACTACATCCGCGACGGCATCGTCGTCATTCCTCGAAGCGCCATCATTCCATCCGGAACCGTCATATAAGCGCAGCAGACTCTAAAACGTCGCCGGCTCGTTATGAATTTCAGGGGCTTTATCGGACGTCCAAATATTGCCGGCGCTGACTAGGCCGTTGCTGGGATCGTAGACTGTGACGCCGTACGGGCCGTCGAAATAGGTTCGGTCGGGGCCGTAGGAGCAGGCGCGCCAGTTTCCGTAGACGTCAAAAAAACGGATCGGGAAACTGCCCCGGGGGATGTTGTAAATCATATTCTGGTAGGTGTAAAACTGTTCGCTTTTGGCGATGACGTCGGGATCTCGCTGATTGACGAATGGATCGGGCAAAAATCCGTTTTGCAGGTAAGCGGTCGGCGTTGTGATATTGAAGCGCAGATAGCCGATGGTTGAATCGCCCAGCGCGGGATGAGTGCTGGGCGGCGGCTCGTTGTGATCGGCGGCGTACAACGAGGCAGCCTGCCGAATCGTACGCAGGTCGGACTGCGCCCGCGAGATTTTGGCTCGGATTTGAGCGTTGAGAAAATTGGGCGCCGCCATGGCCGCCAGGATCCCGATAATGGCGACGACGATCAGCAGTTCAATGAGCGTAAAGGCGCCTTTCCGGCATGAAATAGCGTGAATCATAGGACTTCGTTTTCGCTGCGAGCGTTGAGCCAAAGGCTCTCTTTGGATCGATCGCTTTCTTGAGCCACCTCTTCTCATCTCGATTAAGCCAGGTGTTGGTAGGATCGCTCGTAAGGATTGATGTCGAGCACCGGGTATTGCTCCCACTCCGGCGCGTCGAAATGCCACCATTCCTCATGCAGGGGAAGGAAGCCTTCGCTTTTCATCGCCTCTTCCAGAATCCGCCGATGGCGGATGGCCTCCTCCGGCAAATCCATGAAGTCGCGGTGCGCCCGTTCGGAAAAATCGTCGTAGGCGGTGGGCATGCGCAATTCGCGGCCTTCCCGATCGACCAGCGTGCAGTCGACGGCGCACCCGCGATTATGTCGCGATCCGGTTTTGGGATTGGCGATGTACCGGTCGTCCTGCACCCGATCCCACATCGCTTTTTGCAGGGAAAGGGGGCGGTAGGCGTCCCATATTTTTAAGCCGAGTCCTTGTTCGCGCAACTTGGATTGAACGCGCCGCAGCCGCGCCGCCGCCGGCTTCATGAGAAAGAGGCTGTTTTCCGGATACACGGCGACGCCTAGAAACGTATGGGGCGTCGCGTAGGCCGCTTCAATGATCAGCGTTGGATCGGCTGTGTTTAAATGGATTAAATCGTGGTTGTAATTGGACATGATAGGTTCATGGGATTTTTTCGAATGGAATGGAATCGCATTGAATTCTGGAGAGTCAGCGTCAAGACTCCCTCTCTTCGACGACTTTCAGGATTGATGATCAGCGCGTCCGAGATTCGTTCTTCCGTAATAGTCATATTGAATCGTCCGATTTTGTTCGCACGTTGAATTCACCAGTGGAATCCCTCGCAATGATGATTCACTATAATAAATCCGAATTGTTTGCGCAATGCAAACTCTCTGAACACGCATCGCATCGAAGAAGGCGCGGATATCCGCGTCCGCGGCTCTGGACATTCGATCGCCGGCGTTCAATGATAGAGGGAAATTTCGAATGAGGGGAGATGGGTAAGATGACCAAAACCGCCGCAGCGGCAAGCCGCCGCTTCTTTTTGCAATCGGGCGCCTTGGCGGCCGGAGCGCTGGCTTTCAGCGCATCCGCCCCCGGCGTTGAGGCCGCTCCAGCGATTCAACGGCCGTTCGGCGCTCGGATGAAACTGAGTTTGGCTGGATATTCATACCGCAAATACATGTCCGGCAAGAATCCAACCATGACCATCATGGATTTTCTCGACGAATGCGCCAAATTAGGGCTCGGCGCGTCTGAACCTACATCGTATTATTTCCCCAGTGCGTTGACGACCGAGTTTCTCTTACAGTTCAAGCGAAAGGCCCATTTGTTGGGATTGGACATTTCAGGAACCGCCGTCGGCAATACGCTTACGCACCCGCCGGGGCCTGAGAGAGAAAAGCAGATTCAGATGGTCAAAGACTGGATCGATTATTCGGCGATTTTCGGAGCGCCCTGCATCCGGATTTTTGCAGGAAGCGTTTCTGAGAACGCCGGCAAGGAGCAGGCGATTCGATGGGCCGTCGAAGCCACTCAACAAGCCTGCGAATACGCCGCCCAGAAGGGCGTTTTCCTCGCATTGGAAAATCATGGAGGCATCGTCTCCGAACCGGACGATATGTTGAGGATCATCGACGGCGTCCAATCCGAATGGTTCGGCGTTAATTTCGATTCGGGCAATTTCCATACGGAAGATCCCTACCAATCGCTCGAAAAAATCGCGCCGTACGCCGTCAATGCGCAAATCAAGGTTGAAATGCGCCCCCAGGGCAAAGACCGGGAGCCCGCCGATTACGACCGCCTCATCGGCATTCTCGGCGAGGCCGGGTATCGCGGCTATACAGCGCTGGAGTATGAAGGGAGCGAAGAGCCGAAGGAAGCGGTTCCTCGCCATCTGGAAGCCATGCAAAAGGCGATTGACAAAGCGGGATTTTAAGAGAGTTTATCCATAAAACGATACTTTTTCGCAAGGGAAAATAAGGAGGAAATTGAGAATGAGTCAAAAAATGAATCGACGCAGCGCCCTGAAAAAATCGGCGGCGGCCGGCGCGGCTTTCGCCGCTCCTTTGTATGTCTCCAACACGGTCTTTGGCGCGAATGACGCGCCCGTCATGGGATTGATCGGATCCGGCGGCCGCGGCCGCGGCGTGATGGGCATGCATCAGAGGCATGACATCAAGTTCGCCGCCATCTCCGACGTATCCGAACCCAAGATCGCCGCCGGCCTGAAGGAAGCGAAGCGCAACAACGACGGCGAAGTCCAGGTCTACAAGGATTTCAACAAACTGTTGGAGCGGAAAGACATCGATGCGGTCGTCATCGGCACGCCCGAACATCAACACTGCCGGCAGATGGTGGCGGCGGTGCAGGCCGGCAAAGACGTCTATTGCGAAAAGCCGATGTCCCACACCATCGAAGAAGGCGCGTGGGCCGTGCAGGAAGTCCGCAAGACCGACCGCATTGTTCAAATCGGCATGCAGCGCCGCAGCGCTCCCTTGATCCATGAAGGATTGAAAGTCATCCAAACGGGAATCCTGGGCGACGTTAATTTTGTCAAAGCCCAATGGAATTGGCATTCATCCGGACCGCAGAACAACAGTCCGCTCGGGTATGAGGTGGATTGGGATCGCTTCCAGTGGCCCCATACGGACATCCAATTCGAGCCGAAATTCGTCCGCAACTGGCGCGTATTCTGGCCGTTCTCCGGCGGCATCTCCAACGATCAGGGAACGCATATCATGGATGTCGTCCAGTGGTATATGGGGCAGGTGACGCCGCTGGAAGCCGACGGCTTCGGATTCATCAAGAATTATATCGGCGCCGATGCGCCGGACATCTTTACCACCACCCTGCGCTACAAAAAATTCGTCGCGCATTGGACGATTAACTACACCAGCAACTTCCTGGATTGGTGGCATATTCTGTTCCAGGGAGAAAAGGGAACCATGCACCTGCACCGGTTTGGCTTCCAGGTTTACTTGGATGAAGACAAACCGAATAATCAAGATATGCCGGGCAAGGCTCACATCGACTTCAAAGGCGATCTGCCCAGCCAGCCGCATGTGGATAACTTCGTTGAATGCATGAAGACGCGCAAAGAGCCCAACGCGCCGGTGGAAATCGGCCACACCGCCGTTTGCGGACCTCACTTGGGGAATCTCGCTTATCGCAACAACTGCCGGGCCAAATTGAATGAGGAAGCGACAAAATCATCCCTGGCCTGAGAACGATTATCTTTCTTGAATCAGCGAAAATCGTAATAAAAAGAAGATGCGGCGCCGGGCGCTTCGCATCTTCTTTTCTTTTTGGGATTATGAAAATGAGTTATGCATGCCGCGTGAGAATGGGCTGACCGCTGAGACGGCTTGGTGTATGATTAGGGCGAATTTTAAAACGAGGAGAAATCATGATTTTTCATATCGACGAAAGAGATAAGTGGCAGCCGGTTGTTCAAAAATGGCGCGAGGAAGGCAAAGTGATCGCTTCCTCCAACGGAACTTTCGACATCCTGCATGTCGGTCACGTTCGTCTGCTGACCGAGGCGAAGGCGCAGGGCGATGTTCTCGTTCTGGGATTGAACAGCGACAAATCGGTGAAAACGTATAAAAGCCCCAAACGCCCCATCGTTCCCCAGGAAGAACGGGCGGCGCTCATGGCGGCGCTTCGCTGCATTGATCTGATTCTGATATTCGACGAGCCGGAAAGCGCGCGCTTCGTCCGCGAACTCAAGCCGGACGTTCATGTGAAAGATTCGACTTACGGCTACGATCTGCTCGAAGCTCCCATCGTTCAGGAATACGGAGGGAAAATCCATTTGGTCGAAAAAGACGATCATTCCACCACCAATATCATCGAGAAAATATTGGACGTGTATAAAGACGAGATCAAATAAGTTGGATGGATGGCGCCCCGACGTAATGAATAAAAAAATAGAAAAAAAGAGCCCTGCGGCTTGCTTATGAGCTGCGGGGCTCTCTCTTGACATGATCTTGATATGATTTCAAATCGTTATGATCGCTGCTAGTTTTTCTTGGGGGGAAGGATCCTGTTTTGGATCCTCTGGATGAGCCTCTGCGTTTTCTCCGGCGGATTTATGATGAAAACGGCGTAATGAGACCGCCCTTTTCCTTGCAGCGCAAAACCAATAATCTCGCCCCGGTATTTGTCTTTTCCGCGAAAGGCTTCGGAGCCGCCGGCCTCGAAGTCGGAGGCTTCGCCGTTTTTCACGACTTGCTCGCGCATCTTTTTGACGCGCTCCAGGGCGTCGTTCTTATCTTGGGCGATCGAAAGCGCTACGGTGGTTTTTTCTTCGCCGAACGAATAGTCGGCGGTTAAAGCCGGCGCTAGAAATTGATAGCCCAGCGGCGCTTTTTTGCTGTACCCCTGCGAATGAGCGATCAGATTCTTTTTGGGGAACAAGCGCAGATTCCTGGGAAGAGCGTCGCCGCCTTCGATCCGCGAAGAGACGTCTTCGGCGAATTCTTTCAGCATGGCTTTCACCTGCTCGTCGTCGTCGCCGTACGCCGAAAGCTTGACGTAGTAGCGGTCTTGCAGGAAATTGAGAATACCCTCTTCCATATATCCCGCCGCGCCGATTTCGATATAGTTATAGTCCGGCGAACTTTCGACGGAAAAAACTCCGAAAGCGTTCATGGGGTCGCCCATATCATAAATATCGACGGTGATGTCCGATTCGCCGCGCACATAATTGGCGTGTCCAAGCGCCGCAAAGTCATAATCATGGAAAATGCCGGCGGCCCCGTTGATCAATTCGTACAAATTTTCCCCATAGTATTCCATAGGGCCGTCCAACTTGGCTTTCATGGCTTGCGCATCCGGCAGCAGGGCCGCCAACTGCTTCTGGAGCGCTTCCGGTACGGCGGGCGCCTGAGGATCGCCGCTTGCTTCTTCCTGCGCGGCGCTCCACGCGCCGGCCATGCATATCAAAAGGGAAGCGATAACGAGAAGTAAATATCGGTTATTCATATATCCAAACTCCATGTTTAATGTGAATAAAAATAAATCGAATCTCTTGTTCGTATTGTAATCGCCGACAGCAAGGGCCCGTAAGGCGTACGCCCCACAGGCCCGTGGAAAAATCGCTGTTTTACGATGCCCTGCGTCCCGATTTACCGGCGCGTTTAGGCGAACAATTGTCTTGCGCCCGCCAAACGCTCGACAATGTTGAGGCCGTTGGGGCAGACTTCTTCGCATTTTCGGCATTCCTCGCACCGGCCGCTCCAGCATTGATCGGGAGAAAGTTCATGATACGTATCATAAGCCGTCAGCCGGTCGCCCATTTGTTCATAATAATAATCTTTGCAGCGGAGGACGGTGGAAATCTCAATGCCGTCCGGGCACTGGCCTTTGCACTCGCCGCACATCATACAGTTGTTGGAGCGATTGGCGTTGGCATAGCGGTACAATTGCATCTCTTCCCGGCTGGTGATGGTTTCGCCGGCGGCTTTCTTGTAGGCGTCAAACATTTCAAACGATCCGATGCCTTTGACTATGGTGGTGACGGCCGGATTGGCCAGCAGTTTCTTCAAGTAGGCGCACTGTTCCTCCAGGCTGTTCTGGCCCTTCATGGTTTTCATGGCCATGACGCCCACCTTTTTTTGATGCGCTTCGTGCAGAACACTGTCCAGGGCCGTCAAATTATCGTAGTTCAGCACCGGATTCAACAGAGTGAACATCCCGCTGCTCAGCGCCGAACCGGTCGCCTTCCGGTTGCGGTCGTGGCTGGTGTGGCCGGCATAGCGCACTTTGCCCGACGCCTTCAATTTTTCGAAGGATTCTTGAATGAGGGGATCTTTGGCGGATTCTTCGTCATGACGGTTGAACATGAAAAAGTCGACGTATTCGCAGTTGAGAACCTTCAGCCATTCATCCAGTTTGCTGAAATCTTCGTTTTCGTAATCGCGCCGGCTGAAGAAATTGTCTTTCAAAGCGACATAGACTTTATCGCGTTTGGTTTTCAGAACTTTGCCTAAATCGACGATGGACCTCCCACCCAAATACGAGTTGGACATATGAACCAGATTGACGCCGTTGTCGATTCCATATTCATGGACGCCCGGTTCATTGACCAAACCGCCCAGACTGATCGCGGAGATATACATATCGGTATCGCCCAAACGCCGGTATTGCATGTCCGGCTGGTAGTTCAAGATTTTCTTGGGATCGATTTTCTCTTCGCCGGCCGGCGCGGTCTGGGCGGTCATTCCCACGCCGGCGACGGCGGCCGCTCCGCTTTGTAAAAACGTTCGTCGGTTAAATAGGATTGATTCTTTCGACATAAATGCTCCTCCTGGGATTTTAATCCTGATTAAGCCTGAACTTTATCTTTAATTTGTCTTTCATACAACACAAAAAGTTTCGTTTTTCGATTTAATTTTTTTACAAAGTATATCAAACGTTATGTTGGAGAATGAATCCGCCGTTCATCCTTTCTCTTCGCAAGGCATGCCGCAGAACGGGTGATTTCATGGGATGATTCGAAAGGGAGAGAAGCGCGGCCGATCCATCGTTATTTTTTCGTCGCCATAGCCGCCGCCATCGCCGCCGCCTTATTTCCGCTGATCACGGCTCCTTCGATGGTGGCCGGCAGTCCGACATCGATCCAGTCTCCGGCGAGAAAGAAACGGTTTAACTCGGTTTGCGCTCCCGGACGCTTCTTAACCTGATCGGGCGTGGTGGAAAAAGTGGCGTGCGGCTCCCAGAACACCGATGCGCTGGCCGGCTTCAATCGAGGATGCTCCGGATGCGTCTTCTCAACCTCTTCGATCGCCGTTTGGATCAATGCGTCCCGGCTTAAATGCTGCAGCCTTCGGGCGGCGCTCGCCAGCAGGCAGACGCAATGCGTTTTATGCTCATTCGGCGCCATGAAATTCGAGCGGTGAAACAACCAATCGAATGCGCAGTCCTCGAGGCAGCAGAACGCTTCGTCCGAGAAAGAACGTTCATACCAGAGATACACGCTTACAATGGGCGATGCGCCCAAGTCGGGAACGGGAACGCGGTCTTCCAATTGCGAGGCTTGCATGATCTTGGCCAAGGCCGGCGCCGGCGCGGCGCTGATGCACGCTCCGCAGGGAATTCGCTCGCCCGACGATAAAATCACCGCGGAGATTTGATCGCCCTTCCATTCCAATCGATCGGCGCGGCGCCCCAGAAGCACTTTCCCCTGCCGTTGCGTCAAATAATCGACGGCGGCCTCGTCATGCAGTTTCTGCAGGGATACTATCGGCAGCCCCATGCGCGAATCGGCGGCGGAAGAAAAAAACGCCTGCTGGAGCACCGTCTGCAGCAAAGACGCATCCGCTTGCGCAACCTCTTCATTGAGCGCGGAAAGCGCAATGGCGCCCCACATGCGCCGCTGCAGCAGCGCCGGCTGGCCGAGCCGATCGCATAATTGCTGGACGGTTTCACCCGGCTTCACCGCGTTTTTGCGCTTCATCTGCATTCCGAATCGCATGGCGGCCCATTTGTCGCGCCAGGAGAACGAACGCATGGACAACAAGCCTCCCAGCAAATGAAGCGGTCCCGGCAGCGAGCGGCCGCGCAGCCGATCGCGCTGTCCGCCCGCGCCCCGATAGGGGATGTCAATTTGCGGTTGAAGAAGAACGCCGTCTTCCGTTCCCCATTCTTTCAGCAGATCGAAGGTTTGATGATAACAGCCCATTAGAGCGTGCTGGCCGTTGTCGATCCAATCGCCGGTGCGGCGATCCCGGATGGAATAAACCCGGCCGCCGAGAAACTTTTTCTTTTCGACAAGTAGAACCTTCGCCCCGTTGCGAGCCAGCGACGCCGCCGCCGCCAGGCCGGCGAAGCCGCCTCCGATGATGACGACGTCGGCGGTCATGGCAGCACCCGGGCGATTTTGCTCCCCAAAAAGGTGGACAGCGCAATCGTCATCTTTCGGCTGTTGGGAACGCGTATGCGGTTTTGGTATACGTTGTATCGCTGCCGCTGAATTTTTTGGAATAAAAGATAGTAAATTTTCTTCATGATTTCTGCGGGAAACAACAGATGATGATCGCGCCGGTCATAAAGAGAATTCGCCGCATCATAAAAACTCTGCGTGCGTTCGGAATGGAAGCGCATCAGATCGATGAATTGAGGGGAGTAATCCGCATTCATTAAATCCGCTTCGGAATAATGAAACCGATCGAGATCTTCGGCGGGCAGATAGATCCGGCCGTTGCAGGCGTCTTCCCCCACGTCGCGCATGATATTGGTCAGCTGCAGCGCCAATCCTAAATTGATCGCGTAGTCTTTTGTGTTGGGATTGCGATAGCCGAAGATTTCGATGCAGATCAAGCCGACGGCGCTGGCCACCCGGTAGCAGTATTGGCGCAGCTCGTCGAAGGTGTCGTACCGTTTTTTAACGAGATCCATTTCACAGCCGTCGATCAATTCGTGAAAATATTCTCGGGGGATCTTGAATCGCCGCACCACTTCCTGCAGCGCCTGCGTGATAGGATGCGTTGGGTGATCGTCAAAACTGGCGTCGAGTTCGCGGCGCCAGGCTTCCAGCTCTTTGCGGGCCTCATCGGGAGATTTCGCCGTATCGACGATATCGTCGGTCTGCCGGCAAAACGAGTATATCGTAAAAATCGCTTCCCGTTTTGCTTTGGGCAAAAACAAAAACGAATAATAAAAATTCGTCTTGCTTTTCTTGGTTTTATTCTTCGTATAACGGCTATTGTCCAACAGACCCTTCTCCCGCCGATGCATTCTACATCGCTCGTTCCGCCGGCTGAAATAGATGCTTCATTCTTCGATGCATTCGCTCTATGCGAAACAGGGCGCGCCCGCCCGATTTGACATAATCCCACTTGGATAGTTTCAGGCGCTGCTCAAATACATTGTATGCGCTTTTCCTGGTGCGCGACAGAATCGTCGCGCCGCCCAGCCAGGTGAACCGCAGTTCGGCGTTCAACGGCCAGCGCACTCGTTCAACCAGAGGATATCCTTCGTCGAAAAGCGCCCAGGTTCGCTCGACCAGCGTTTTCATAATTCGCTGAAAACGCGCATCGTACACATGCGCGAAAAGTTCGTCCACCGTGTACGACTCGGCTCGCATCGTCTCTTTGGGAATATAGATTCGATCCTTCTGTAGGTCGATCGCGACATCCTGCCAAAAATTGGTCAATTGCAGCGCCGTGCAGATGCAATCGGATAAGCGAAACAGTTCATCGTCCCGATAATTGAACAGATGCAGAATCAACCGCCCGACCGGATTGGCCGAATACCGGCAATACGACTCAATAACGCTTTCCAGCGTTTCATAGCGTTTGACCGTGACATCCTGCTTGAAGGCGCGCAGCAGCCCTCGAAACAGATCGATCGGCAGCTCGCATTTTTTCGCCGCATCGGCCAGCGCCATGAAAACCGGATGCTCCGCGCGCCCTTCGTACGCCTCGCTTAGTAAATCGTCCCAGCCGTTCAGATAATCCAACCGGCGGCCTTCATACTGGGCTTCGTCGGCGAAATCGTCGGAGATGCGCGCAAATGCATAGATGGCGTAAACGTAAGGGCGCTTTTCCTTGGGAACCAGCATGGAGCCTACGGGGAAATTTTCGTAGTGCGACACTGTCAGATCATGGCAGAAGGCGTACGCCTCCTCCAGCGTCCAGCGTTCTCCCGAGGGCTGGGCGTTGAGTTTGTACATCGAACAAATGGTTTCCAAAGGCGGCGTCTGGCTGCTCATCATATTGCTGACTATGGTACCATAACTGCCGATCTTACTCCAGAATCAGAGGAGTCGGTTTTCCCCTTTCTCCTGGGATTAAGACGACATAAGCAGGGTTTTTCTTTTTATTTCCCGGGAATTTTCATGGGGAACGTAGAAATTCGGAATTTCCCCGAATCTATTTAATATTGTTCTACAAATTGACTATATCGACAAAATGCAGCCAAAACGGGCGAATCTCAGCCGGCTTTGGCGTTCGCGCCCCAGGAAAGCAGCCGAATGCCCGCTTTGGCTTTGCGCTTGAATTCCCCCCAACTGCGCAGTTCCAGCACTCTTCGCATCAGATACCCTGTGCGCATGTAATAGCGCCGGTAGCCCCATTTCATCAAGTCGATCAGTTCCTCTTCGCTCATGATCTCATCCCACA
>JAFGTC010000230.1 GCA_016934335.1 Candidatus Omnitrophota bacterium
ACCAACTCTTCCCCCGATCCTCGCTGCGGCGCAGCAGGCGGCAGCCTTCGGCGAACGCCAGCAGCGTTCCATCCTGCGTCACGGTAATACCGGGGAGGCGCACATTCTCAAACAGATCCGTCATAAACAGGCTTCCCGCCTGAGGCGCTTCACTGTCGTCGGCGGCCCAGACGACGCCCGATGCCATCCAGCACGACGCGATAATCCCACAAACCGCAAGCCCGACGATCTTTGTATTTGATAAACGGATAGACATAGCATCCCTTTCTTTCGAAGTGGGATCATCGTATCAAAACAAGGAGGAGACTTAAAGACAACTGACGCTCCCCTACTAGTACTGCTACAAAAACTTTAACTCTTCGAATTCTATGATTTCTCTCGTTTTAAAGAAATAAAATTTTTTAATTAAATTACAATTTAATTTTTGCGGTTTTTCGAACAAATTCGAAAAAGTGGTTGACAGAAATCATTCCATAATGTGATAATTACAAATGCTATGTGAATGAAAATCATTGCGATAGAGGTGATTCTGATTCACAAGGCGATTTAAATACTACACAGCGGGGGAGAAAATCATGAAAAGGTTTGCCGTAGCATTCATCGTATTATTGCTAGCCGGTTTTTCGTTCGCGCAAGACGAGATTGTCAACATCACGAGTTTTGAAGAAGAGGCCGCTACTCCATTTACCGGAGGCCAAACAAGTTTTTCGATGATCGATCAGATCAATCCAGACGATAATGTAGCGCCTCTGGACGGCGATTGGCATCTGTTGATGGAGTATGACACCAGTATAGACAATTATGGTATGGCGAGTGTGACATTTCCTGAACCAGTAGACATAACCGGCATGAGGGAAATCCATGTCTGGGCCTATTTTTTGCCGGACGCCCAACCTCATCCCGATGCAGGATATTCACTGCGAATGAGTCTGGACGGCGATATTGATATTGCATTAGGAGACGTACAAAAATATCCTGTATCTGGTGAATGGCTGGAATATGTCTGGGAGATCGACTCCCTTTCCTCTCAAAATGATCTTTCCGCTATGACTGGATTCAACATGTGTTTCATGCCGGGAGCTGCCAGCGCAATAGGAGTTTGCTATATCGACAAAATATACGCCACCAGACCGGCCGATTTTCCCGATGCGCTCGAATATGTCCAAGTGTACTCTTTCGATGAAGAGGGAGATAATTTCGCGCCCGTCGGCTGGCAATCCGCCGGAGGGGATGTTTTCACAGGATTCGGAGATGTCGAACCGAGCGAAGGCGAGAATTACATGGAAATTATGCTCGGTGAATGGTGGGTTCAGGAAGCGCGAACAACGGACGCGAAAGGCGCCTCGGATCTTTGGGCGCAAGCGACGGACATCGTGATGGATGTCAGAGTCAGTGAAGACTTCACAGGCAGTTGGCTGCTGTTAAATCCCGTTGTTCAATCGGGCGGAGAAGATGCGGACGGCAATCCGCTGGAGCCGGTGAACAGTTGGGATACGTATGGAGAGCGGGATATCCGATGGAGCTTCGAAGTCGGCACATGGTTCACGATAGCCTGGCCGTTTCGAGCCGATTTGCATAGAGGCGCATTGGGAGATTATGGTTGGTTTCAAATTGTGCTAGTAACCAATCAAGACGCCGCCGAAGCGGGAAAAAGCATTTATATTGACAATTTCAGGCTGGCGGCGCCGAGTCAAACCAAAGTTCCAGATTGGAGCGTGTTCGAATAAGTCCATTGAAGTCCGGCGGCGATTGCTTGATTTGACGAAATGTACACCGCGTGCAGAAGAACATCGCGCCGCCGTTGAAGGTCGCATCGCATCTTAAGAGAGATGGAAGCGTGGGGATCCGGAGCGCCGGATCCCCGCCTTTTTTGTACTGGAGAAGAATTATCGATGAACCGGCCAGATTGAGTTTACAAGCGCAGCGCACCGATCCGGCGCGGCGGTTCGATCGGCCTGGATTCAGGTTTTTGGCAGGCGTTGATTCAGGATTCTGGATGTAAAAAAGACGGCCGGCAGAACCAGCGGCGTATAAGCGTGAAACCATAGCGCCGTCGCCAATACAACCGCCGCAATGATCCCCATATACGACTCCTCCTTCCCGCGCCAGCGCACAGAGATCCACAAACAGACGGCCATGGCGCAGGGAATCGCAACGGGCGCCCCCAAAAGACGCATCAGCCCGATATCGCCGTACGCGCGCTGGGTGAGTTCGGGAAGCAGCCCGATGTAATCGGCGAACAAATGGAAGGGAAGCATCCCCAGCGATGCGGTCAACAAACACCCCCCAAGCGCGGACCATCCAAACGACAGAGAAACAAAGGGAATCAACAGAACAAAAGTCGGCTTGAGCGCCGCCGCCAGGCCCACCAGCAGCCCCCGCTGAAAAGGCGTGCGCCCCATGCCCAGCGCCAGGATCCCCGTAAGGATCGGCGTAACCTGGCCGTGAACGATCGCATCGTAAAACGGCAGCCAGAAAACGGCGAGAATCACCGAAACGAGGAGCCCGCCCGGCAGGCGCCATAGGCGAACGCCGCTGTGCTGATGATCGTCCATACGGTAAAACCTTCCACTTCATTCATCCACGAAAATGGAATCATGACTATCGCCAAAAGCGGCGTGTAAATATAATTCGTATCCGGATAATAAGGGCTCTCGCCGCCGGCGATTTCCTGCGAAGCTCTTACATAACTGACGTAATCGCAGCGCGGCAGAACGTACCGGAACATACACGATCCGTTCACCAGTTGGAAGCGCATCTGGCTGATAAAGAAAGCGAACAGCGCCGCGCCTAACGCCAATGCAAGAATGGGCTTGATTCGAATCACGGATTTTCTCTTATCCCGCCACGGGTTATTGATGCGGATATAGTTTATCTGATTCCGCCCGGTTTTAAATTGAAAGGACTGTTCATACAAATCTTCTATGCACATCTTTCATGTAGACTCGGCGGTTAATCTGTGTGAAAATAATTATCAGAAATTCAAGGGCTTCTTAAAGGACGAAAAATCATGACTCGCATCAATCGGAAGGCGTTCACTCTTATCGAATTGTTGATTGTCGTGGCTATCATCGGCATCCTGGCGGCCATCGCCGTGCCCAATTTTCTGAATGCGCAGACGCGCGCGAAAGTGGCCCGCGTGCGCAGCGACATGCGATCCATCGCCGTCGCCTGCGAAAATTACCGCATCGATCACAACTCGTTTCCCTGGCCCAAGCATAACGGCCTCGTGTTCAATACCTCGAACCACATCGCCAACTGCATCGAACTGACGACGCCCGTCGCTTATATGTCCTCCGTGTCGATGGAGGATCCTTTCATCCCCCAGCGCTTCTGGGGGGGATTCAGCGAGCATAACGCACATCCCACGTATGTATATGTCAACTATCGAGGCGATTGGGGGCGGCAGTGGGGCGCGCAAAGCGCCGGCGTGCCTTTCGAGCAGCTGCCCAACGGGTACGGATTGACTTCCCAGGGGCCCGACGGCACCGATTCCGGCGGCGTGCATTGGCCCCTCAACGTTAAATACGCGAACAACCTGACTCTGGCCAACAGCCGCCTATACGAACCCTCCAACGGATTGAAAAGCTACGGCGACATCGTCCGCTTCGGCGGAGACGTGCCCGCCCCCACGAGTATAGGCGGCGGTGGATGATCTCCGCCGGCGCCGCGCCGCTCCATCACCCGTGCACCATCCAATCGCAGGCCGTTGACAATCCCTGCGCTTTGTAAAATTCCACCCCGGCGTTGGGCGTCAGATCGGCGGCGCGCTGGATGAGCTGCAACCGATCCTCTTCGTTCATGACGGAAAAGGATCGGGCCAGATCGATTTTTTCCTGCAATTGATCCAGATCGTTCGGGCCGGTGACCAGCGTGCTGACCGGCAGCGACCAGACAAAATGAATCGCTTCGCGAACCGACATGCGATCGGGGCAGATTTTGGGCTTCGAGCCGCCTTGAAACCATGTATCGCCGCCGAAAAAACCGCCGCAGGCCAGCGTTTTCATGGCGATAATCCCCATGTTGCGCTCCACCAGCAGCGGCATAACCGTTTGGATGAAGCTGCCATAGGTGGGATCGGCGCAATTGATCGGCATCTGGCAAGTCTCAAAAATATCGGTTTTTTCCAAAACACGCTGGTGGGCGGCGGGCGTTCGATGGCCGGTGAAGCCGATATGGCGCACTTTGCCGGATTCCTTGGCCTCCATGAACACGTCTAAAACGCCCCCGGCGATCCGCACATCGGCGTCATCGGGATCCATCACCTGATGCATCTGCCACAGATCGAGGTAATCGGTCTTCAGATTGAGCAGGGATTGATCCAACTGCCGGCGCACTGAGGCGGCGTCGAACAAATGCGCTTTGGTCATGAGAAAAACATAGTCGCGATATTTCGGCGTCAAATATTTTCCATACCGCCGCTCCCCTTCCCCGCTCCCGTAACTCGCGGCGTTGTCAAAGAATCGAACGCCTCCCTCCATGGCCGATTCGATGGCTCTCTCCGCATCCCTTTCGCTGAGAACCGAGGCGACATGAGCGCCGCCCACGCCGAGCATGGTGACCGATTCGCCGGTTTTTCCCAGCAGCCGGGTGGGAAGCAGTTCGCCCAATGCATCGCCGGCGGCGGTGGAGGATGAAGCGCCAAGAAGGCTTGTCGTAAAAGCGGATAAGGCGGCTAAAAACTGACGTCGCGTCGTCATAAAGATAGGCTCCCGTTTATACAAACATTGAATCAGTTTATCGCAAAATTCGTCCAATCGATAGCGCGCTCCCAATTCCCAAACGGCGCCGCTTGGAAGATGTTCGAGGATTTTGATATTTCAGAATCTCGCATACAATGGCTGCTATGAAAAAGAAAGACTCTCTTCTCAAATCAACGGGTTTGTTTAGTGTAGCGACGCTGATGAGCCGCATTCTCGGCTTGATTCGCGATTCGTTCATCGCGGCGTACATCCCCCATGTATGGCAGGACATCTTTTGGGCGGGCTTCAAAATTCCCGCGACCTTCCGCACCCTGTTTGCGGAGGGAGTGCTGTCGACGGCTTTTATACCGCTGCTGACAAGGGTTCTCGCGCGAGAAAGCGAAGAAGACGCCATTGAAGCCGCCGCGGCGGTTTTTCGCGCCCTGGCCTTGACTGTCATGACGGCGGTCACCCTCGGCATTCTCTTCGCGCCTCTCTATGTTCCCTACCTGCTGCAATTCCCCGGAGACGACTCCGCTTTGTTTCCGGGCTTGAACTGGCGCATGGAAGCGGGGGTTTGGGCGACCCAGGTTCTGTTTCCCTTTCTTTTTTTCATTGCGCTGGCCGCCTGGGCGATGGGCGTTTTGAATACGTATCGCATCTTTTTCGTTTCCGCCATAGCCCCGACTCTGTTCAACCTCAGCTTGATTTTGGGATGCCTGCTCGGCGCCAAATGGATGAACCTGACCGGCTTCTCCCTCATGACGTTCATGATGGGATCCGTCATTATCGGCGGAATCCTGCAATTCGCCATCCAGATCCCCAGCGTCTGCCGCATCCGCTATTTCCCCCCGCGATGGGCTTCTCCATTCCATCCCAAGGTATGGATGTTTCTGCGCATGCTGGCGCCCAGCATCTTTGGACTGGCCATTTATCAAATCAACTCCATCATCTCTCAAACCTATTTCGCTTCTCAATACGGCAAGGGCGGCATTTCTCAGATGAATTACGCCTTCCGCCTGATTCAGTTTCCGCTCGGCGTGATCGGCGTTGCGCTGGCGACGGCCTCGTTTCCGCGCATCGCTCAATATTTTGAACAAGACCGGATGGAAGACGCCTCGAAAACCTTCGTCAACGTGATGAAATACATGCTGTTGATCATGATTCCCTCGTCGGCGGGCTTGATCGTGCTGGGATCCGACATCGTCCGGCTGATTTACGATCACGGCCATTTCCATGAGCAGCAATGGCTCATGCCAACACTTCACGTCCTGATCATGTACAGCATCGGCATCGTCTTTTACGGCGCCGTCAAAGTCCTGGCCCGCACCTTTCAAGCGCGCCATAATTTTCGAACGCCGGTCGTCATCGGAGCGATCAGCGTCGCCTGCAATATCGTCTTATGCGCCTGGTTTGTTCATCGCCAATGGCCGTTATGGTCGCTGGCTTTATCGTCATCCATCGCCAGCGCAGTGCAAACCCTGCTTTTGATCGCGATGATGCGGATCAAGATCCCTCAACTGCCTCTGCTGTTTCTGCTCGATTTCTCCGCGCGCGTCTTTCTGGCCTCCGCCGGCATGGCTCTGGCCTGCTGGGGCGTCTTAAAAATTATCCCCCTGTATCAGGAATCGTTTTTGGGATTGTCCGCGCGCGTCGCGATGGGAGTTACTGTCGGAATCGGCGCTTATCTTGGATTGGGCTGGCTTCTTTTTCGCGGCGAGCTGCTCGCCATCCTACGTAAAAAGCAGTGAATAGTGGGTGATAGATAGTGGATAGTGCGTAGTGGGGGCTGGATAGTTTTAATTTGCTTTTTTTTCTGTTACGGCTCATTCTCCTTTTCCCACTGTAAACGTCCTATGGCGATGATTCGCCTTACGCGTTCTGCATCGGTGACGGCGATTTCAAAATCGGATAACTGCGGGATGCTGCACATCGACACATCCGGCCGGCGATATTGCATGGCGCTGGGAATGCGCTTTTGCGCCGAGCCATGATATTCCCAAGCATGAGTCTTCTCGATGAGCGGAGCGATGTTCCCCTCATGAACGCCGCCGCCGGCCAGAATGACGATGCGATCGCCGGCCCGCCGCACCAATTCCGCCAGCAGATCGGCGCCGTCCGGCGCTTTATCAGCCTGGCCCGAGGTCAAAATCCGATCGCAGCCGGCTTCGATGATATCTTCCAAAGCGGCCAACGGATCGCGGCATACATCGAAGGCGCGGTGAAAAGTAACCGCCATGGGGCGCGCCCATGCCGCCAATTCCTGCACCCGTTTCTTATCGACGCTTCCATCAGTTTTCAACGCCCCGATGACCACGCCGCCGACGCCCAGATCCCGGCAAACGCGAATATCGTCTTTCATAATTTTCCATTCCATCTCGTCGTAGAGAAAATCGCCTCCCCGGGGCCGGATAAGAACATGCAGCCCGATGTGCAGACATTGACGCGCCAAAGCGATGCATCCGGCGCTGGGCGTCGTTCCGCCTTCATGCAGGTTGTCGCATAGCTCCACGCGCTGCGCCCCTCCCTCCTGCGCGGCGAGGGCGGACGCGACGGAATTGGCGCATACTTCAAAGATAAACTCTCGCTTCATAACCAAATCTCCACAGCCAAATCTCATAGCCAAGCATCATAAAAAGGGCGCAAAGCAAAAACGCCTCGCGCCCCTCCGTTTTCTACTAAAACTACCCACTACTCACTATCCACTCCCCACTATCATTTAATGCGGGGTCCAATCTCATCCATAATGATCGGTTGAAAGCCCAGGCCCCATGCAGGCGACTCCGGCTTCAGGTGGAAATCGCCATTGACGGCGTCGACAAACAGGGGATCGGCGATCAGGGAATGAACGTCCTGCCCTTTCGCCCGCCATTCATCCCAGGACCATTGATCGAAGCGGATGTCCTCCGTCCGCAGATCCCAGTAGAGATTGTTATCGAATTGATACTTGTCGCCCGACCAGTTGCTGCCCAGCAAGCTTCCTGAATCGAAAATCACGATATTACGCTCGAAGGTGAACGATAAATGCTCTTCGGCGCGCGTGCGCATCACCTGATATTCCTTGGCGAAGGCGAAAATGTTGTTTCGAACGACGTTTTCCTTGCCGTAATGCTGATGGAAGCCGGCGGATTTGGTGTGATGGGTGATGTTGTTTTCGATGAGAATCTGGGTGCTCCCCTCGTCGGGATAGATGCCCCATCCGCCGTAACTATAGGAATCGATATGGTGAAACAGATTGTTTCGAATCTCCGTTCCCGGCTGGGTTCCCAGCGTGTAGATGCCGCCCATATCGCTCAGAATCCCCTGGCCGATATGATGAACGTGATTGTATTCGATGATGTTGTGATGCGCGCCGGTCGGCCGGTAGCCCCACGTCCAGCCCACCGACAGCCCCGTATAGTAGGTATGATGGATATGATTGTGAGCGATCCAGTTGTGATCGCTCTGGCCGACCCATACGCCGACCGCCGCGGGATAGATGATCCCGATATGATGAATATGGTTGTCCGTCGCTTGATTGCTGTGGGTTCTCAACCATCCTTCCCGCATTTGCGGTTCGCCGATTTTCACGCCGCCGGCCCCCAGATCGGCCATCTCGCAGCCTGCGATCCGGTTCTCCGAACAGCCTTGGGCGAACTGCACTGCATAATTGCCGATCTGAACGAATCGGCATTGCTCGATCAGGCAATCCTGCGCCCCGTCGGCTGAAAAGGCGGCCGAGACGTCATACGCCGCCTGCGTATCCGGATACCCCTCCTGCAGTTTCGGCGCGATGGTATGGCAGAATGTCAATCCTCGAAAGATCAGCGAACGCACAAAGCGGCCGTTGGCGGGATCGCCCTGAATGCGCACCAGCGTCTCCAGCCGGGGCGCGATCATCTGTAAATCCTCCGGGTCGTCGCCCGGCTTCAACAACACCGAAAGCAGCCCGCTCTGCTTATTGAGCCGCCATTCGCCGGGCCAGTCCAAGGCCTCGGGAGCGTTTTCAATCCAATATCGCGGATTATTCGCGCCTCGCCAATTGCTGGGCGGAACCTGTTTTGTCAAAGTCGCGGTCTGCTCCTCTTCGTTGACTTCAACAATCGGCATGCGAATTTCCGCCCATTTCGCCAGTCCGATCACATCCACGTCGCCCCGGCCGGCCCACTCTTTTTTAATATCGCCCTTTTGAAAGCGAAAATGCGCGGGGCCTTCCAGCTCCATCTGCCCTTCCATCCGGTAAAAGTCCACATTGGGCGTGCGGGCGCGCGTCCGTCGCTCTCCATTGACAAAAAGTTGATAGAAATACCAGTCGCCCCGAGTCACGGAAGGTAGAGTTGTTTTCACAAGCCCCTCCTGGACTTTCACAATAGGCGTTTGGATCAATCGCCCTCCGCTGATAACCGGCTTCTCGCCCGGGTAGGCGGCGTACAGAACCGGCTGATCCGGCGTTCCGGAATCGCTCTCCGTGAAGACCAGCGGTTCTTCCAGGAAATAGATCCCCTCCCGGACATAGACCACATACGACAGGTTCTGATAGCCGCTCTGCTTCATGAAGCGAATCGCATCGCGGGCTCTCTCCAGCGTCGCAAAGGGGCCGTCGCCTCCCCCGGGCGAAGCCTTGCGGCCCGACCATTCGTCGCTCCCGTCCGGCGAAACATAAAAAGCGACTGCGTCGGGCGGCGTCTGAATCGACGCCGTCGAACAGGACGCCAGCGCTAAAGCCGCCAACACGCAAAACATGCCTTTCGCGAAAGAATTCATAATCGATCGACCTCCTCGAAGCGAATCGTAAAATTATGCCAACACACTGCTCTTTTTGTACCATGAAACGCGGCGCTGCGCCAGAAGGACAGCGCATCAAAAAAGAAGGGGATCGCCGTTCGAAGGATTTTCTTCGATCGCTTCAATGCAGGAGGGATCGTCATTTCGCGGATTGTTAACTGCTCTGCTGACCGGGCGCAGCGCCATTTCATGGGCGTCATAAGGCCGCAGCAGCGGTTGAAGCGTCTCGGGATCCTGCCGGTCGGGATCGAGCCAGACGCCGCAGGCTTCGGCGGGAAGAATCGCCGGCATGCGATTGTGAATCGGCAGGATGAGTTCGTTGGCGTCGGTGGTGATGATCGTGCAGGTCTCCAGCAGACCGCCGTCCTCCGCTTTCCACACCTCCCACAATCCCGCCATGGCGAATGGCGACTCATCGCGCAGGTGGATGTAATAAGGCTGCTTGGCGTTTTTTTCCTTTTTCCATTCAAAGAAGCCGTCCGCGGGAATCAGACAGCGCCTGACCCGGGCGGCTTTTCGAAACGACGGCTTGTCGAACAGCGTTTCGCTCTTGGCGTTGATCATGCGAGAGCCGATCGACGGATCCTTGGCCCACGATGGAACCAATCCCCAGCGCATCCAGACCATCTCGCGATCCCCGCAATCGTGCGTAATGCGAATCACCGGCGCGTCCTGCGAAGGCGCGATGTTGAAGCGCCTCTGCAGCGGAGCGCGGTTCAAGCGGAAGATTTTCTTGATCAACTCTTCCGATGAAATTAACGAAAAACGTCCGCACATCGGCGATTCACTCCATTCCCGATTCCCGAAATTTGTTATGCACCATCCTAGCCGAATCCGAACCGCGGCGCCAATCGAAAAGTCTCCGCCCCCCAAACATCCCGTGAATCAATGAACGCTCTGCCATTTCTTGAAAATCACTTCCTCCGCATCCCATTGAATCTCAAACGATTGCGAATAAATTGAATAGAGCAGGAAAAACTTACATTCACTTGGATTACATCCACTTGGATTACATTTACTCGGAGGCTTCGCTATGGTTCGCACATCATCCACTATGCTGCCGCTTGGAACTCAGGCGCCCGCATTCTCGCTGCCCGATCTCGACGGTCACATGACATCGCTCGACGATTGGAAGAACGCCAAGGGCTATTTGATCATGTTCATCTGCAATCACTGCCCCTTCGTGATTCACGTACGCCATGAATTATCGAAAATCGGGAATGAATATCAAAACAAAGGCGTCGCCGTCATCGCCGTCAACAGCAACGATGTCGCCAACTATCCCGACGACAGCCCTGAAAAAATGAAGATCTTCGCCGCCGAAAACGAATTCACCTTCCCCTACCTCTATGACGAAAGCCAGGAGACGGCCCAAGCCTATCGCGCCGCCTGTACGCCGGATTTCTTCCTGTTCGACGGAGACAAGAAACTGGTTTATCGCGGGCAGTTGGATGACAGCCGCCCCGGCAATGAACATCCCGTCGACGGCCGCGACCTGCGCGCTGCATTGGACGCCGTAATTGCAGGACGCCCTGTCTCCCCCGACCAGAAGCCCAGTTTGGGATGCAATATCAAATGGAAGCCCGGAAACGCGCCAACCTGATTTTACCTGCTCGAATATGCGAATACACGCGGCGGGCTGCGCAAAAACGACAGCCCGCCTCTAAAAACTATTCACTATTCACTGCCCTTAAGATTCGCCACTGCCCTTAAGATTCGAGCCGCGAGGTCAGAAAGGCGGTGATGGCGCTGTCGTAGCGGGAAGTATGATCGAACGCCTTGGCGGCCAGACGATGGCGCGTCTCTAACGAAATGCCCCCCTGAGAATTCAACTCATCGATGATCTTCTCATAATCGCGCGGGTCGGTGACCACCGTCACTGATTGAAAATTCTTGGCCGCCGAACGGATCATGGTGGGGCCGCCGATGTCGATGTTTTCGGTCGCCGCGTTCATCGATACATCCGGCTTCGCCACCGTCGCTTCGAAGGGATATAAATTTACGGCGACCAGATCAATCGCATAGATTCCGTATTTCTCCGCCTCGGCAGTCTGAGCGTCGTCGCCGCGCTTGAAAAGAAGGCCGCCGTGAATCTTGGGATGAAGAGTCTTCACCCGCCCGCCCAACATCTCCGGCGATCCCGTGTAATCGCTCACTTCCTGGAACTTGACGCCGGCTTTCAACAGCGCCCGTCCCGTCCCGCCGGTGGAAAGAAGATGGACTTCCTTCTCCGCCAAGGCCCGGCCGAATTCATCGATTCCGGTTTTGTCAAAAACAGAAAGTATCGCTCTTCGAATGGGAATAACTTGCATGGAAACGCCTCTCTAGCAACTCTATAAATAAAATTCACTGCGATCATTGTAAATAAGGAAGCGCCTCTGCGTCAATGAACAGCGAATCATCCACGATCCACTATTCACTCACCACTATCCACTCCCCACTATCTTTTAACTATCTTTTTATAAATTGACATGATGATGAGGCGATATATACTTATTGGGCAAACTGGCTCTCCGACGAATTAGGGGCATGAGAAAACCACGAATAGAAAAGTTAAGATAATCTTATGTACGAACCTTCCTTGGATCGTTTTTGCGAACTCGCTCAACGGGGCAACCTGGCTCCGGTCTATAAGGTGATCATGGCCGATTTCGATACGCCGGTCTCGGCGTTCTACAAATTGGCCGAAAAAAAATCGCATGCTTTTCTCCTGGAGAGCGTGGAGCAGGGCGAGCGCCTGGGCCGCTATTCCTTCATCGGATTCGATCCTTCGCACGTCTTTATCTGCCGCGGCGATACGATGATCGAAATGCGCGGCTACGAGCAGATCAAGCACACGATCGATGAAAATCATGATCCTCTAACGATTCTGAAGCAGTTTCTCAGCCGCTTCCAGCCGGTTCAACTCGAAGAAATCCCCCCGTTCTTCGGCGGGCTGGTCGGCTATATGAATTACGAGATGACCCAATATTTCGAGCGGCTTTCTTTCAAAAACCGCGACGATTACGGAATTCCCGACGCCGTCTTTTATTTCGCCGACACGGTCGTCGTTTTCGACCATTTTCAGCGCACCATCATGGTCATCACCAATGTGCTGATTGACGGCTCGCCCGAACACGCCTATCAGCAGGCCTGCAAGAAAATCGACGACGTAATCGAAAAGTTGCAAACTCCTCTGCCGCGCATTCCCTTCGGCGCCGGACGCCCGGCGCCCGTTGAAGCCTCCGCCAATTGGGGCAAAGAAGACTTTCAGCGCGCCGTCGATCAATCGCTCGAACATATCCGAGCAGGCGACATCTTCCAGATTCAAGTCGGCATCCGCCATGAAGTCGCGATGCAGAGCGGGCCTCTCGACATCTACCGCTCTCTGCGCCGCATCAATCCCTCGCCCTATACGTTCTACTTCCGCTTCGAAAACCTCTGCCTGGTCGGCGGCTCGCCGGAAATCCTGGTGAAACTGAACAACAATCACGTCGTTTACCGGCCCATCGCCGGCACCCGGCGGCGCGGAAAAACCCCCGCCGAAGATCAATTCCTCGAAAAAAATCTGCGCGACGATCCCAAAGAGCAGGCCGAACACATCATGCTCGTCGATCTGGGGCGAAACGACATCGGCCGCGTCTGCGAATTCCACACCGTCCGCGTGACCGATTTGATGTACACCGAGCGCTATTCCCACGTCATGCACCTGGTGTCCAACGTCGAAGGCGATCTCACCGAAGACAACGACGCCTTCAGCCTCATGCGCGCCGTCTTCCCCGCCGGCACCGTCACCGGCGCCCCCAAAATCCGCTCCATGCAAATCATCGAAGAACTCGAGCTGACCAGGCGCGGCCCCTACGCCGGCGCCGTGGGCTGGTTCGGATTGAGCGGAGATATGGACTTTTGCATCACCCTGCGAACCATCGTCACCGTCGACGATAAAGCCTACTGGCAGGCATCCGCCGGCATCGTCGCCGACTCGGACCGCGAGCTGGAATACAAAGAAGTCATGAACAAAAGCCGCGCCATGCTGCGCGCTATCGAAATGGCCGAATGCACGAAGGAATAACCATGCTGATCGTCATCGACAACTACGATTCGTTTACTTACAATCTGGTTCAATACCTGGGCGAATTGGGCGCGCAGCTCAAGGTTTTCCGCAACGACCGGGTTACGGTGGACGAAATCGCCGCCCTCCATCCGGACGGCCTCATCATTTCCCCCGGCCCCGGCACGCCCGACGACGGCGGCGTCTCCCTGGAGTGCATCGCCCGGTTTCAAGGCGAGTTCCCCATTCTGGGCGTCTGCCTGGGACACCAGTGCATCGGCCAGCGCTACGGCGGCGTGGTGCGCCGCGCCGACCGCATGATGCACGGCAAAACCTCTATGATTCACCACAACGGCAAAACGGTCTTTTCGGGAATCGAAAATCCCTTCATCGCCACGCGCTATCATTCCCTCATCGTCGATCGCGACTCCCTGCCAGAATGCCTCGAAATCACCGCGCAAACCGACGAAGAAGAAATCATGGGCCTCCAACACAAAGACTACCCCGTCTATGGCGTGCAATTCCACCCCGAATCCATCCTCACGCTGGAAGGCCACCGGCTGTTGGGTAATTTCCTGAAATTGTTAAAATAAAGAAAAGCTAAAAAAGGAAGATCCAGTATGGTTGATTTTAAAACCAAATGGAAAACATGGCTCTCTCGCATGAGATCCATTCTCAAAGGCGACGCTTTTCTCTGTGATTCCTGCAAACTGAATTATGGCGACGTCTGCAATCGGCCGGAGCGCCCCAACGCGCGCCAATGCCCGGATTATCTGAAAAAGTAGATGTTCTAAAATAGATGCTCTAAGAAAATAGCGGTTCTCTCATAATCCCTTCAGAAAATCCACAATTTCCTCCGGCTCTCGCATCCGCCCCACGCCGGCGTCCCCCGACGCCAGATCGCCCGTTCCCGGTTCGATGATTTGATATCCGAACTCCCGCAGAATCCGCGTATTTCGCTGGACGGCCGGATGCGACCACATCTGATAATGCATGGCCGGCGCGAAAATCAACGGGCATTGCAGCGCCAATATCACGCTGGACAGCAGATCGTCGGCGATTCCATGCGCCGCTTTGCCGAGGATGTTGGCCGTAGCCGGCGCGATCAGCGCCAATTCCGCCCAATCCGCCCAGCGAATATGGCGCACTTCCTGACGCGCCGACGGATCGAACATATTTACGGCGACCGGATTTTCCGACACTGTCGACAAAACCAGCGGGGTGACGAACTCCAGCGCGTTCTCCGTCATCACTACCCGCACCTCGGCCCCTTCCTTCTTCAACAAACGAACAACCAGCGGCGCCTTATACGCGGCGATTCCGCCGGTCACGCCAAATAGAATCCGCTTTCCGCCAATTTCCATTTTTATCCTCTGCAATAAGTTATTCTGAAGAAAGAATATGATTTAAAGATGCTGCGCCAGATAATCGCCGAGAGAATTCGCGATGTCCTCTCTCGTCAGCAGGGGCGCCGACGCCTGATGCCCTCCCTCCCGATCCTGATCGATCAAAAAAGCGACATGCCGGCCGCCCCCGATCTCCTCCACCCGATTGGCGACCACCAGCCCGGCCCCGCTGCGCTTCATCAAATCCGCCGACCGCTCGATCAACTCTTCCAACGAGACGCCGGCCTCCAACTTGAATCCCACCAAAAAAACCTCAGGCGCCCACTCCCTGATTTTTTCGATGATCTTCTCCCCCCGCTTCAGACGAACGATCCATTCATCCGCGTCCGATTTTTTCTTCCCTTCCACAACGCCCGCGGGAATATAATCCAACACCGCCGCCGCCATCAGCACGGCGTCGAAATGCCTCCTCGCCAGCGAATGTCGGATCGCCTGGCTCAATTGATCGACCGTCAAAAAGCGCTTCTCCCGGATCAACGCCCGATCTGCATCCGGGTCAAGCAGCGACGGCGTCATGCTCCCTTCTCCGGCGAGAAAATGAATCCGCGCGCCGCGCCGCGCCAATTCCCGCGCGATAGCGCTTCCCAGACGCCCCGTAGAGCGATTGGCCACTCCCCGCACTGCGTCGATCGGCGCAAAAGTCGGCCCCGACGCGATCAGAATGGTTTTATTTTCCAAGTCCTGCATTTTTTCCCGTATCCGGCTAGAATTCTCAATCGTCGACAGACCCAATTCCTCGCGCCTTCAAAAAACAGACATTGTTCATTGAATATGATACATTGTAACCAAACGCCGGAAAGGAATGTACTCATGAAAAGAATTCTTTGCATATGGATGCTTGTATGCCTTGGCCCGCTCGCGGCGCAGCCCCAAACCGTGGATATGAACAATCCACCCGAAGAAACCGTTCGCATTGTCAGCGGCGTAGAGGGCGAGTATACCGGCGTGATAGTCCAGAATATCGGCGATTTCAGCGGCGACGGCGTCCCCGACTTCGCCGTCGCCCTTCCCCTGGAGGATCGAGTCTACGTCATCTTCGGCAAACGCAACTCGCCTCCGATTTTCAATCTCTCCAACCTGGGCCCCAACGGATTCCTCATAACCGGCGATTCGGGAAGCGGATTCGGTGCGGCCGTCGCCTCTCCCGGGGATATGAATCGCGACGGCAAAGCCGATCTGGCCATTGGCGCGCCTTTCGAAGGCGACGGGGGCCGCGTCTACGTCGTGAAGGGCAATTTTAATTTCCAGGACTTCTACATTGGCGATCCATCGAAGTCCCTTATCATTGTCGAAGGGTCATCCGGCGAGTTTTTAGGCCAGCATCTCGGCAAGGGGGGCTTTCTCAACGACGATTCCTCCGCCGATCTGGTCATCCCCAGCCCCAATTATTTCCGCATTCTCGACGATCAGTCGAGCGTTTCCGGGGCGGCTTATGTAATCTATGGGCAAATCAATTTTCCCGAGAAAGTCGTCTCCACCCAATCGCTCGATCCGGAAAAATCCTTGACCATCCTCAACGCTCCTCAAAGTGGGGGGATTCAATTCGACTTTGCCAGCCGCTTCGACGCGATCGGCGACTTCACCGGCGGCGGCGCGAACGATTTGCTGCTCATTGAGCGAATCGATTTTGAAAATCCCGGCGTCTCTCTCCTCCTGCTTCCCGGCGACTCGCCCCAGACCGGCGTTCATTCCATTCACGAATGGCCGGCCGAAACCCTGCTCATCACTTTGCGCCTGTTCGATTCCTCCGCCATGCATCAAATCGCCTCGTTGTGTGCTCGCGATCTAACCGGCGACGATCGCCCCGAATTGATACTCGGCTTTCCCGGCGCCGCTCTTCCCGGCGCCGCATCAACCGGCGGCGTGGCGGCCATATTGATCAATCCCGGCGTCCAAAGCGGCGAATGGGCGATATCCCGAGACGATCTTAGCGCGTTAACTTTATTGAGCTTAACCGAGGATAATGCGGGCTTGGGGCAGTCGATCGCCTGCAGCGGCGGCATGATTTTCCTAGGCGCTCCCAACGCCAGTTCCCCATCGAGCGGCGACGAGAAAAACCAGGGCGGCATTTTCGTTCTTCATAAACAGGATCTTCCCTTCCCCGGCATATTGAACGACATCGCCTCCATCGCCAATCCCATGATATTCGGCCGGGAAACCGGCGACATCTTCGCCGGCTCCATAGTCTCATTAGGCGACCTGAACCGCGACCAATTTGCGGATTTGCTGGTAAGTACATCCGAAATCGGCGACAATCAATCGGTCGCCTATATCATCCAAGCGAAGTCCGTCTCTGACACGTCCGTCGCTAATTTCACACTGTACTGATGCGTTTCATTCATTTTTTGCGTTGAAAATGGCACAAAAAAGCGAAAGAAGCGCGTAAAAATATTTAACACAAATATCGGTCTTTCGAATCTTTTTATTTGCATAAACAGGTAGTTGAATCATAACAAAAATTGATACAACTACCTTTTTTTATTAAACATAAACTCATACCAATTAAGTTTTATATAATTTCTCCATCCCATTCCCGCCACGCCTTTTCACACTCATTGTGGCTTTTAAACCTCATATCGGGCAAAAAAACCACAAAATCGTCTTGACCTTCTGAAAATATCTACGAGAATAGCATCAATCAAAAATTTTAGGACGATCAAGTCCTAAGAAGATCTTGCAACACCGATGCGGAACAGGAAAGGAGAATGCGGTATGAAAAAGTTAAGTGTAATGAGTTTAATTGGCGCAGCCTTATTGGTTGCGAGCGGCGCGTATGCGGGTCCTTTGGCGGACGCAACATCGGATACCCTCTGGGGAATCGAATTAGGAGGTTATCTCGATGTTTCGTACACCTACAATTTCAACAATCCAGATGAAGGAACGGATTCCATTGGCGGTCGAGCTTTTAGTACGGATGATGATGAAATCCAGTTGAACGCGTTTCAACTGTACATCGATCGTCTGCCGGAAGATGTCGAAGAAGCGGGATTCCGTTTTGACATCCTCGCCGGCGAAGACGCCTCGGCCATCGGCGATTTGTGGGGA
>JAFGTC010000231.1 GCA_016934335.1 Candidatus Omnitrophota bacterium
AAATTGAGCGCTGATTTGATAAACGCCTCCCGAATATCGAAATTGAATGCTAAACGCAGGATTCGCCGGATCGTTTCCCGCAAAGATCGTATGCCGATCGCCGTCAGCCATCACGACCGAATTGGGATCGAAGACAAAACGCGCGCGATATCGCGTCTCCGCCGCGGCCAAATCGTCCCGGACATACCGTGCATTGCCGTCCGAAAGATCAGCGCTCATCGCATAATCCCCGTCCAGCGGCGATGGAGGCCCCGCTGCCTCTAAATTTCCTGAATGGCCGTCCCACGCGGGAAAGTTGCTGTCGCTGGTTTCAAATCCATCCGAAAAGATCGCATCGCCGCTGATGTCGGCTCTCCCCGAATGCACACAGACCACGAAAGCAAACAAGATCAGCAACTTAACGAAAATCACGTTTCGTCGCTCTGCGCCAAGACAAATCAAGAAAGATGGAAACATAGACTTACACCCAGATCACTCGAATGAATAGAACCCATATTAAGTTATATAATTCTCTAAAAGTAAAAATTTATTACCTGCAATCGCCCGGGATGGATAATAAACGGTATGGATAAATACATAGAGGAGTTAAAACATATCTAAATTTCTTGTCATTTTAACGTATGTGGTGATCCAGATCAATAAAAATCTATTTTTTTTATAGAAAACTTTCCAATCTAGACGCATCAATATTGTAATAGAAAATCCCTTCGACACCCTGATCGAAGATCTATCTTTGTGACGCTATAAATATAAAAAAATGAAGTGATTAGATTACATGTCTATTCAAATGAACTTCAACTGCCGCCGCACTCGATCATGCAAAAACCGCCTCGTAATAGACACCCTTTACATCCTTCGCGACAGGCACTATAAAAATTTCAAATGTTCCCATCCTTGGATGATAAAAGGTATACATTTTTTGCTCCAAAACGGTTTCATTCTGACAACTAAATTCAATCGAAAAAGGCTCTCGGTCGCTCTTCCCGGAATTTGAGGAAGACGAAAGCGACTTAACTTGTATTAATTCCAATGCAAGCGACGTGGAAGAATCAAGACGCAGCGTAAACGTTTCATGTAACAAATCCGTAAAAGTTGATATTTCAAATAATGGAGGCATCGAAAAAGATTCCTTTTGTGATTGTCATCCTCGAATCGTACCACCACTAACCGATTGACGACAATATCGTTATATCATAGAGTCCCATTTCGATAAATAGATATGATTTTTTCTCCACTAGTTCAAATATTATGTAAAATGTAAAGTTACTGGGTGCAATATTTCATGGTTTGATGGCGAGCAGGTCAAAGACTTGTTTCTGAAAAGCCGTAGTTTCCGTCAGTAGTTCGTCCAATCGTGGTTTTGCCTTCACCAACACGGCTGTTTTTTTTACATCGTGTGGCAAAATTCGTCATGAGGGAGCTGAAACTCTGCACCGGCCAGCCATCGGGTGTGAGTTTAGTGCGTTTTTTGCCATTACGCTTTCGGAAGATTCTGCTTGGGTCACCGGATCGCGCGTCCAGCGAACTCCAGTTACTGCAGTAGGCGCGGGAAGCGCTGGATCAATCCAACCAGAAAACCTATGACTGGCAAGAAATTCTTCGCCTTGTTTAATGTCAAATTTCATGGGAGACTGTTCACCTGCAGGATGTTGAAGATTCTGCATGCAGAATACATAACAAGCCTATATTTATCAAAGTGTTAGATATAATCTTTGAGATTTTTCTTCACGGATTCAGATAAAAAGTAATTTGGGAGAACGACATGAATACAAAACTTAAACTTTGTGCGGTGTGCCTTATCTGCTTAACATCAATTTCATGCGCAACGATAAATCGCGCTGACAACTCTGGACAATCGAAATTGGCTGGTTGGGAACTTTTCTGGAGTGATGAATTTTCTGGCAACACCTTGGATGAAACTACGTGGTCGCTATGTTCACGCGGTCGATCCGACTGGAACAATACGGCTTCGAACTATCCACGCCTGATCAAACTGGAGAATGGCGTATTGCGTCTTCGCGGCATCGTTAATAACGGCACAAACAGCGATCCTGCTCCTTATTTAACGGGAGCGATCCTGAGCAAAGGAAAATTTTCCTATCAATACGGCAAAGTGCAAATCAGGGCGCGCTTCAAGTGCGCTCAGGGTGCATGGCCGGCTCTTTGGATGATGGGCGAGCAAAATGGTTGGCCCGCCTGCGGTGAAATCGATTTGATGGAACATCTCAACTTCGACGATATCATTTATCAAACGGTGCATTCAGAATATACACTCCGTGTTGATAAGACGAACACGCCAAAACATGGATCGACCGCTGCGATCGAACGAGACAAATGGAACACGTATGGTTGCGAGTGGGATGAAAACAAGATTGTTTTCACAGTAAACGGAGAACCGACATTTACGTATCCGCGCGTGACTGAAAAAGGCGAAAAACAATGGCCTTTCAAGCAGCCATTTTATTTTCTTTTTTCGATGCAGATCGGCGGGGATTGGGTCAATGCCAATGGAGATCGTCCAACCATCCCAGATCATTATCCGGCTTACATGGAAGTCGATTGGGTGCGCGTTTACAAATCTGACTAGCATTCGACACTTTCGCGTTAACCCAACGTTGTCATTTCGCCGCTAATTATTAAAATTTCTAGAATTTCGATCACAAGATATAGCGTCGAAGGGGCGCTTTATGGGGGCAAGAGGTGATAAAACCGATAAATAGCGCCAGTGGCTGCTATTAATACGCGAAGTTGAAGCGTCTCTCAGCGTCCAGATGGATCTCACTGTACCTGAGATCAGCGAAGACGCCAAGGCGGCGGCGAAACGCTCCGTCTCGTGAAAAAGTACTACTCGTGATCTTTGCCGGCATGATCAGCCTCCTATCCTTTTTTTTGCATGATACCACATGAATTTGTCAACCGCAGATCATACCTCTGAATATCGATGAAAAATTTCGCTGAATTCAACATAAACTTCCATGGCTTGTTCGAATGCGGCGACGATCAAACCATCATTCAGCCTCTTCCAGAGAATGACCTGGAAATCCTTCCCGGAAAAAATAATTTTTGCGGCAGCGAAAACATTATGCATAACGAACCGGGGCATATTGTGATGCGAGACGCTGCTCTAAGCATAGATATTGAGGATTCGCATCTGTATGATCAATGAAGATGCGTATGCATTACGTGAGTTGCTATTTATTTGAGACGTATTCAAAAATGTTCATCATATTTCTAATGCAAGCGAGTTTCTGGATGGAGAAAACCATGTTGAAAGTTAGAACGGGATGCAGCCTTATCGTTGTTTTTGGTGCTTGCTTATTTCTCTTAGGGATCCCGGGAGTAAAGGATGCAATCTCAGCCGAGTCCTCGCGGATTCAACTTGCTCCCAAACCCGCCCAAATCGAGCCGGATCGACGGGCGCGTTGGCAGCCTTCGGTTCCGTCAAACTATCGGGAGACGCCCTTTGCGGAATCCGCGCCCGAACCCGAACTGACAGACTTGGAAAAACAACGGGGGTATGTGCTGTTTCAGCGCCCTATCATCGAACCAGTCTACCCCAATACGCGACCGCGTTCTTATGAACGGCTAGAAGGTCTGAGCGCCTTTGGCGCAGCGGGAGAATTTGAGCCTGCAACGTTCAGCGTTTATCCCGTGCGAGATCTGGAGAATTTTCGAGTTCGGGCTTCTTCGCTGCGCGCTCATGAAGGCGTCATTGATTCTTCATGGATTACCGTACGTTTAGTCACTTATTGGAATATGGGCTACCCTCGTTACACATCGCGGGATACGTATCGCCGCGTTCCAGAACTCCTGGAGCGGGTGACCGTCCACTCATCGCCTCGTGGGGAATGCCAGCGCTGGCGCCTTCAAATTCATGTTCCATCCGATGCAAAACCCGGCGTCTACAAGGGTGATGTGACGATATGGGATGATGGATTCAATCAAGCCGTCGTGATTCCACTCTCGTTTCGGGTTCTTGGATTTTCGTTGAAATCGGATCCGGCCAAACACTATTCGTCTTATTACTATGTCAGGAATTCCGTGCAGTACAAAGACAAGGATGAACAATTCATAAAAAAGGCGACTGCAAACGAGTACCGCGCCATGGTTGATTACGGTCTCGACATGCTGCCAACGTTTTCTCTTCAAATGGACGCCCAAAATGAAAAGATCGTTGTCCGGTATAAAGAGGAACTTGACCGCATGCTGAAGGCAGGTTTGAAAGGGCCGCTTCCGGTCACTGGCGGAAGCGTAATGTCTTCCATTTACCGAGAAACCACTCCGGATGGGAAACGGGAAAATCACTGGAGAATCAGCAAGATGCCACCGCCGGAGTTCTATGAAAAGGCGACCGCTCTTTTTAAGGCCTTCAAAGAAGAATGCCGGATGAAGGGCTGGCCTGAAGTCATTTGCTGCCCCATCGATGAAGTGGCCGCCTCGCATAAAGAATTCGGCTGGCGCGTCTACAAAGCGGTGCATGAGTCTGGAATCCGAACGTATGCCACCAAAAATCCGATGGCGGCCGACGCCGATCCCTATCGGCCTTATATCGATATCTGGTGCTCCCAGCCGTATTCAATGCCCTATGAGAAAATTACGGCTCAAAGCCGTTACGAATATTGGTGCTATCCGAATCACAACGCGGGTGAAATCAAGGATCGCCGCGTCATGTGCAAAGGTGGGAGAATGACCTATGGCTTCGGCTTCTGGAAAAGCGGTTATACGACGCTCATTCCCTGGAACTGGAATTGGACGCCGGCGCCGGACCAGTTTGATTATCTTCGGGGGAGCCGATCAGGCTGCGGACAACGAATTGGAGATGATGGGGAGGTGATTCCCGCCGTATATTGGGATTGTTTCCGTGAAGGGCGGGATGACGCTCGCTATATCTACACTCTCCAACAAGCGATTGTGGAGCGTGAAAACTCAAGCGATCCGCAGTGCATCCATCTTGTAAAAGAAGGAAAAGCAATGCTGCAAGAGATGTGGGACGCCATCGACGTCCAACAGAAATACTTGGCGGATGGCATGTGGCCTTCAATCGAGTTTAACGCTCGTCGCTGGCGTCTGGCTATGATGATTACGTCTCTGTTGGAGCATCCAGCCGCCCGGCATGACGCCGTTGCGCCGTCTGTGCTCGTTCAAAAAATAAAACAAGCGCCTGAATCAAATTCATTATCCATCATAGAAAAAGCAAAGCGGCAGAACATCATCGAATCCAAGGAACTTATCGAACCGTTTTGCGAATGGCGCAACGACACGGATGAAGGGGAGCTCGAAGCAACATCCACTGCCGGTCTCGATGGAGAAAAAGGGCTTCGCTGGCGAGTTAAAGTCGATCATGAACATGACGGGGGAGAAGGCGGACAATATCCCGTCGGATGGCCTCGCCTCCATAGAAACTTTCAAGATGGGGATCTGGATTTAAGTTTGTATGATTATCTGGATTTCAACATACGCGTCGATTCCGATCGTGATGAAGTGAGTGATGATAACACGCCGTTGGGGTTCTTAATCGGCTCTCACAAACAATCCCGCAATTTGTTCACAAGTGAATATGACTTGGGAGACCGGCAGCGAATTTGGGTTCCAGTCCGGTTCTCCGTAAAGGAGATGATTGAATCCGCCGGCGTAGGATTGGAGCCGTGGAAATCCATCTCTAAAATCCAAATGTATATTTCCGAAGAAGATTACGCGCACGGAGCCGATATTACTTTTGATGCGTCATCGATTGAGCTGCTGCGTTTTACGTCTCCGATGATTTCCAAACTGGATATTCCGCGATATGTGATGCTGCCCCGAAATTCATTTCCAGTTCCCTTTCAAGCCGTTGGAATGAGTTCCGTCAAGAAGGGCAGCCATCAGATCATAGCCCGCCTTGTGGATAAGAAGGGAAAAACCGTATCGCGGACAGAGCAGGATTTGGCGGATAACGAAATGCTCGTCATCGACGCATCGAATATAACGCCGGGACTTTATACTTTATCCGCGGAAATCATGGACGCGGAAGGAAAGCATTGTTCGTCGATTACCGGCGCATTCGAAGGACTTCCCGGGCCGCTTCTGTCCAATTGATAAAGGGGGCATGATCACAAAATGAGGCGGATTTCATGATCCATCTTCTTCACCGCATTTTTCGTGTAATACACATCCCCCATCGCGATGCGTCAACGAAGGAGGTTTCCAAATCGGGATTTTCAACGATTGCCTGAAAATATTCTTCCATCAGGTGAGCATGCCCCGAAGAATCATGCGCAATGATCAAACCGCCGATTCGCACCAAAGGAAGCAGTTTCGTTAAATAATCCGTGAAGCCTTCCTTTTCCGCATCGAGCAATACCAAGTCGATCGGTCCAGTCAGATTTTTGATGGTTTCGTGCGCATCTCCCTCCACCAGGGTGACTATATCCTCAACGTCCGCCCGTTTGAAATTCTTTTTCGCCAGAGAGATTCGCTCGGGATCGATCTCGTGGGTCGTGAGTTTGCCTCCCGTTGAGCGCAATGCCAGACAAAACCACATGGCGGAATAGCCGTTCGCTGCGCCCAACTCCACGACGTACTTGGCATCAAGCATCTCAACCAGCATTCTCATCAGACGGCCGTCCTCAGGAGGAACGTTGCCCATATTCCTGCTTTGATTGAAATACATGATGTCCATAGCGGTTACAATTTTCTTTTCCGCCTCATCTCTGGGAATCGGGTGACGCGGAAGATATCGATGAGAAATCTCTTCCGACGTCGGAAAGCGTTTTTGGTCCGCCGGATCCGTCACCTCCACCATCAGCGGTTGAACCAGAAGCGACAAAACGACAATCGCCCAGAACCCAAACGACGTAAACCGAACTCTATTCATAGTATTTTTCCTCGGATTTCTTTCTATCTGCTTCTATTGCGGTCGCAGCATCCCCAAATCTCGACTCAGGATGCATCTTATCAAAAGGTAATATGCTGGAGAAAAATTTATTATTAACCCAATAAATCCTACACGACATAGGTTCAAAATAGAACCGCATCAGAATGCCGATAGAATCCAATGATGTTCTGGAGCATGGACCGTAATGATTGCAGCCGCGATATTTCATCTGAGGTGTTTAATTTAATCTGGTCCGCTGTGAAGAATATTCTCATTTTTTTTAGACGGCGAAAGAGATTCTGTTAGAATATACGCAAGTGTTTTGTGATTTCCTATTTGATTATTTCATTCAAATTAATTCTGATTACATTTGCAGATACAGGAGGAATGCAATGAAACTAAGTCTGGATTGTGTCGGTTATGGAGGATATTTCACAGACGGTCAAAATATTCCTGCGGAAGAGGCGTTAGAAAGAGCATCTCGGTTTGGATATGATGCCATGTGTATTTACGCTCATCGCCCTATCGGTTTTCCTATGGATTTTGACCAGGATCGGCGGAAGAGGTTGAAAGAAAAGGCCGAGCAGTTGGACATGGAACTGGGAGCCGTAGTATGTTGCACGAATTTCATGGAAGGCGATCATGTACTGCTCTATCCCCAGGAAAAAGAGATTTTGTATGTCCGAGACGCGATCCAAATGGCCAAGGATCTCGATATCAAAATTGTGCGAGTGCTCGCCGCCTTTTATGGCTATTTTCATAATCAATACGCGCGTTCAGGATACGGAAATCCCGCTTTTGAAAGTCGATCACAACGAGTATCGCAGAATAAAGACTGGCTGGAAGCCTGGCATCAAGTGCGAAGAGGACTGACGGAAACGGCTAAAATTGCTGAAGACAACGGCGTCGTTCTAGCTCTTCAAACTCATCCGGAAATCACCTGCAACAACGAAGAAACATTGGAAATGATTGATGAAGTGGGCGTCTCCAGCTTAAAGGTGGGGCTCGATCTTCCTTTGCTGGAATCCCAAGATCCCGATTTCATCCGGAAGACGGTCTATAGTATGAAAGACCTGATGGTTTATTCACACACCATCTCTATTGTCAACAAGAAGACTGTAGGCGGCGCGGTCTTCGCCTGGGAGGAAGTCACGCCCGGCAGCCCAAAAGATCAATGCAACTGGGAAACCTTTATTAAAGCCGCTCGAGAAATCGGATATAACGGGTATCTTTCCCACGAGCAGTGTTCTCCCATGATTGTAAAGGGGCATAAAATCGCGGATATTGATGAAGTGGACCTGCGTTATGTCGAAGCGATTAATTTCTTTAAACCGCTGTTGAAGAAATTAGATTGTTATACCGGCCATAAAGAGAATTGCATGACTGAAGAGGAGTATTTGTCTTCCCGTTGAACGGACGAACGAGCGAAACTTCAACCTATTGCTTATTCATGACTTTTTCCAAATTTTCCCTGAGATGGAGTATAAATTATCCGAAGAATAGGCTCATAGGAACTATATAAAAGGGGAACATGATGAATGGATTCAAGCCGTATTTATATCGATTATCCGCCCTTATGATTATCATCGGAGCAGCGGCGCAATCTCATAGCGAAGATTGGCTGCAGCTAAAATACGACAGCCGACACTCAGGAAATGCATACGACCGTTCCGTCAATGTTCCTTTGGGATTGGTTGGATTCATTCCCATGACGGACGCCATATTCACTTCACCTGTCATTGCGGGCGATCGCGTCTATGCAATCGACGGCTCGGGAGTTGTTTTTTGCATCGACGCTCGATCACTCTCTATTCTTTGGAAATTTGAAAGCGCCGGCGGCAAACGAAATTGCAATAATGTATCCTCTCCTGCGCTGGCTGGACAATATCTTCATTTTGGAACCATGGCCGGAAATTATTACGTCTTGAATGCAAATGACGGCTCCGTAGTCAAGGAAATCCATTGCGGCGATCCCATTTTCAGTTCTCCCGTGGTCGCAGACAATCGGGTTTATTTTGTTACGCTAGGCTCCACTGTGTATGCGATCGAATCGGATGGATCCCATTGTTGGACATGGGATTTTGTCAGGGAAGTTCTGAAATTCTCGGGCGATCGTTGGAGCGGAAAAGACTGGCTTCAATTCAAGCAAGACCGCGTCACTTGGCGTGATCATTTTTGCACTTCAAGAAACATGGCCGTTTTTCAAAAAACGCTGGTTATTCCTGCAGGGGGAAGGACAGTATTTCTGGAAGATGCCGGCAAGAATCCAAATTTGCTGGCGATTGGACAAATTCCCGCATACGCAGGGAGAGAATATCCTGCTGCGTTTGGCCAAAGCATCGGCGAAAATGGCGATGTTTATATTCAATACCATCGCAGAGACAACGCCGGCCGCGTGGAAATTCTAAAATGGCGGAATGGAAATGTGGAAACCGATTATGTCCCGGGGACGCAAACAGCCATCAACCTGCCGGGATTGCTCAGTTTCAGTTCGGTGAGTCTGCGAGGGCGGGATGTATATCGATGCCGGCCCGAGCAAAACTTTGAATTTATCAAATATTCTCCCGATCAAGACGCCCCTTTATCACGGGGCGGTTATCCCTCCATTGCTTCCCCGATCCTATTGCAGCGTTCAGGCGTGTATGGAGGGTTGGACGGCTCGCTTTATGTCATTCCTCTGTCCGGTAATGGACCTGTCTGGTCATTTAAGACGCCGTTCGGATGTGCGATTTCTGCGCCGGCTGCTGTTTGCGACGGGCGAATTTATTTCGGGTGCGAAGATGGATGCCTTTACATTTTGGGTCCCAACGGCGATTCGCCTCTGCCATCCCAGGATTTAGGTTTAAGTGAAATTCGCAGTCCTTTATCAAGTCAACTTACCGATCCAGCTTACGATTGGTATACCAATTACGCAAATCAATCCAATACAAACGCTAACGATCAAGACGTCAAGCCGCCGCTGACAATCAATTGGATCCGGCGAGTAGAAGGCACAGTCAAGCATCTTCCCGTCAGCGGCGGCGGCCGATTGTATACTCACACGGCGGAGGGACAGATCATGGCGGTTGAACAAGAGACTGGCCGATTGTTATGGCGAAAGTATTGGCCGAATGTGTATCTGTCTTTTACGGCGCCCATCTACCGCCAGGAAAAAATTTTAGTTCCTCAAGCAGGCATGAAGAAGTCAATGATGCGCTGCTTGGATGCAAAAACAGGCAGGCTGATATGGGAAGCGCCTTTTACCGGCTCTCCCAGTTGGAGCAGGCAGGCGCCGCCGGTTATTTACGGCAATTTGGCTATTTATGCATCCGGCTCGGGACGGTACGCCGCGCAAGGTACGGAAAAGGCATTTATCTTCAGTGGAACGCCGGAACTATCACTCCAAGAAGATGAAATTATGAGCTGGATGTATACCCATAATAATCCCTACTATCCCAAAGACAACAAGCCTCTGATCTGGGCATGGGATATGGAAACCGGTAAAGAAGTCTGGACAAAAGATTTTTCGGATATTGGATTGGGGGGAAACGATTGCGGATTATGCCTCATGGATGGAACACTGTACTATTCAACGTTTTTTGGCTATTCCTCCAGCCAGAAGAAGCGGCGCGGCCTGCCTCCGGATCCCAATGGCCTTACTGCGGCGCTCGATCCCAAAACGGGCGCCATCCTATGGTCTACCACTGACTATTATCTTACAGCAGGTTGTACTTTATCAGGTAAAAACGGGCGTTTATATCTTGGTGGATATAACCAACCGGATGAGGAGACGAATGAACGCTATATTTTCTGCCTGGACGCCAAAGACGGCTCTTTAGTTTGGAAATCAGATCCGGTCGAGTCAGCAGTAAATGTCGTCAGTGTAGGAGAGGAATATATCTTCTCCAACGCCATTCGAGGCGACGGTCATATCTTCGATAAAGAAACGGGGAAGATCGTCTCCCGCTTCAATAATGATTACAATTGCACTCGCTTTGCACTATCGGAACCGTTTCTGTTAGGCGCCAATATGGACATGGTCGATTTATCGAATAACAATCAATTATCGTCCACGGGTCCAGCCATCGATTCTCGTGAATGCCTTGGATCGACTGTTTCGAATGGACGAATTTTCTACACCTCCCAAGCGAGCGGCATCCAGGTCTCCGCCGTATGCGGGGAGGAAGCCCAATCCTGGAAATCGCCTTGGGAGAGATAAAGGATATCATTTACTATTATAAGATATTCCCATCAAAGCGAACTTTCCATTCACGAAAAAATGGTAGAGAATAAATTCATCTTAATACCATAAAGGAGATGGACGATGAAACGGTTTTATCTGGTTATCGTCTCTATCGCTGCGGTTGGTTTTTTAACCATACAGACCGTCGCAGACTCAGCGTCGGGGCCTCTCCGCGTGTGCGATAAGAATCCGCGTTATTTCACAGACGGCAGCGGCAAAGCTGTTTTGCTGACAGGATCGCATGTGTGGTACAATTTGGTGGACATGGGGCCGACCGATCCGCCCCCCGCTTTCGATTATGACGCCTATCTGGATTGGATGACCGATCACAACCACAATTTTATGCGTATGTGGGCGTGGGAATTGTTCACCTGGGATACAAATGCCAATGGCCCCCACGCCGTTAACGAAACTAAATTTCATTACGTAACTCCTCATCCCTGGCCGCGCACAGGGCCGGGCGACGCCCTGGACGGCCATCCCAAATTCGATTTGGAAAAATTCGATCCAGCGTATTTCGAGCGGCTGCGATCACGCATTATTAAAGCCGGCCAAAAAGGAATTTATGTTTCTGTTATGCTCTTCGAAGGATGGGGCGTTCAGCGGATTGAAGGAGGTTTTAAGGGCCATCCCTTCCATAAAGACAATAACATCAACGGAATCGACGGCGATCAAAACGGCGATGGCAAGGGATTGGAAATCCACGAACTGGCGATTCCCCAAATCACTCAAATTCAAGAACATTACGTTAAAAAAGTCATTGACGTCGTGAACGATCTGGATAACGTTCTCTACGAAATTTCCAACGAAAATCATCCCGAATCAACGGAGTGGCAATACCACATGATTCGCTTCATTCACGATTACGAGAAAAACAAACCCAAACAGCATCCGGTGGGCATGACCTTTCAATATAAAGGAGGGAAAAACCAAATCTTGTTCGACAGCCCCGCCGAATGGATATCTCCCAATCCCGACGGCGGGTATCGCGACGATCCGCCGGCGAATGACGGCGGGAAAGTCATTTTGACCGACACTGATCATCTTTGGGGCATCGGCGGAAATCAAGCGTGGGTATGGAAAAGTCTTTGCCGGGGACTCAATCCCATTTTTATGGATCCCTACGACGGAATCGTTCTAGGTCAAAAATTCGATCCGCAGTGGGAGCCGATCCGTAAAAGCATGGGGTACGCTTTGCGGATTGCCAAAAGAATGGATATTACAAACATGAAGCCGCACAGCAATCTTGCGTCGAGCGGATACTGTCTAGCCGATCCGGCGAAAAAGTATTTTGTGTATTTACCCGAGGGAGGCGAGCTGACTATCGATCTATCATCCGCATCCGGCCGATTTAATTCGCAATGGTTCAATCCAAATACGAACAAGAGAGTTCGGGGAGAAGCCGTCGAAGGCGGCGCCAAAGTGAAATTGAGATCTCCATTTGGAGAGGAAGACGCCGTTTTGTTGCTCAGAAAATAATAACGGTTTAAAAAAATATTCAAGGGAGAGAGAATCCTACTTTAGGCCTGCCGGGCACATATCGGCGAAGAAAACCGATGCTGTACATGCCGTTGCTTATATCATAAGGATGCCAATCCGTTGTGCTCTGTCCCTGATAAGAAGTTGTCGGCCCCATACCGAATATGATGCCGATCGAGTTTTTTCGTAATCCAAAATCGGGATTGATTCTTGCATCGAAATAGACAGCCGTTAAATTTGAATGGTATCTTATGTCGTAGGGATCCCAATGATACTGGGATTGAGTGTATCCCAATCGCGTGTTGTCAGCGAACAACGGTTTAGCGGCGGGAAAATCCTGAAAGGGATCGTATAGAAATCCGCTTAAATAAGGAACCGGCGTTGTCAGCCAGAAGTTTTGATTGGGTGAATGAGAGTGGGGAGGATTGTCGTTGTTGTCGTTCATATATTGAAGAATGGCGAGTTCCATCGTTCGCAGATCAGCCATCGCTCGCGAAACCTTGGCGCGAACTTGCGCATTGAGAAAATTGGGAACAGCGATGGCCGCCAATATCCCGATAATCGCAACGACGATCAACAATTCAATGAGTGTGAATGAATGGGATTTTGGATTGATCATATCATCCTCGTTCTGATAAAGCATCAGTTTCTTGAGAAAGTATGCGATCTCTGATCACCATTATGGATATACAGGACGCTCAAGACTGCAAAAGCACAACCTTGAACTGAAATCCGGATCACTACAACGATCTGCCGCTCCCGCTATTGCTATACTTTATCCGGCGCGACGTAGGGCTCCCGATAGATGCGCGTCAAATAAGAATCGGCGTCCTCGTCATTCACAAATTTCTCCGAATAGGGATTAAACGTCAGTTTGCGGCCGGTTCGATACGAAATATTGCCGAGATGACAGATCGTAGTCGACAGATGGCCCTCCAACACATCTGCATGGAGTTCATGCCAATTGCGGTTTCTTACACAATGAATGAAATTCGTGAAATGGGGATGAACGCCTTTCACTTCAGGATGAGTCGGCTGCATATTGGCGCCGGTAATCTTGGGGCCGGGATCGTCTTTGGGGCCGAGAAAAACGCTGCATGATCCGGAAGATAGATGCATCCACCCTTTCGATCCATAAAAAAAGGCGCCGCTTTTTGAACCGCCTTCTGGATTCGTATAGTGACTGCGGACTTCCATTTCCGTCATCGTTCCATCCGAGTATTCATAGGTCGATGTATGAATATTAGGGACTTCTTGATCCGAATCGTACACGTAATACCCCCCTGTGCAGTGAACTCGGACGGGATGAACTCGTTTATTCATCCCCCGGCGGATGAGATCCATCATGTGAACGCCGTTGTTGCCGAATTCCGTCGTGCTGGTATCCCAAAACCAGTGCCAGTTATAATGGAAGCGGTTTTGGTTAAAGGGACGATAGGGAGCGGGGCCAAGAAAGAGATCCCAATGGACGCCGTCGGGGATGGGGCTGTCTTTGACACGTCCGATATTTCCCCGGCCGCCATAGACGATGGCGCGTCCCATATAAATGTCGCCAAGATTTCCTTCGTGAAGAAATTGCAGCGCTTCTCGCACGATGGGAGCGCTGACGTGCTGCGTTCCGACTTGAACGACGCGATTATATTTTCGCGCGGCCTGAACCATCTTGCGACCTTCATCGATTGTGTAGGAAAGAGGCTTTTCGCAATATACATCCTTTCCAGCCTGGCAAGCCCAGATGGCTTGCAAAGCGTGCCAGTGGTCGGGCGTTGCAATGGATACCGCATCGATTTCTTTGTCTTCTAAAACCTTGCGGAAATCGACTTCGGTTTTCGGCTTATAGCCGAATGTTTCTTCAATATCGGATACGGCTTCCGGAAACAATCTCTCATCGATATCGCAAAGCGTCGTCACTTTAACATTAGGAATTTTGGCGAAACTGGGGTAATGGCCTCCTCCTCCATAAAGACCGCCTCGGCCGCCGATCCCCACGACGGCGATGTTGATTGCGTCGTTCGGACTATTCATAGCAAAAGCGGTTTTCATGATGGCGGGCGCCCATGAGAATCCCGCCGCGGCCCAAGCGGATTGTCGAAGAAACGTGCGTCGATTTTTTGTCGTCATGTTCCATGATCCTTTCTGTTAATTTCTGATTCATGTCTCTTCACAGAATAATTCTATTTCTATTTTCACCTGATTGGCGCATCGCGTCTACTTTTCATATTCATTTTCAAATTATTAATCCAAAGAAATGGAGTTGGCCGCTATGAGCAAATCGAGCATTCAAGGGGATTATTTGCTACAATGTGCGCCATGATTCTATTCGGATTTTTTCAAGGGAGAAAAAGAGATGTTGAATAAGAGAAAGCAAAATCTAAATGCCAAGTGCGATTTGGATCGCCGATCATTCCTGCAGAACGCCCTGGCCGCCTCATCCGGCGTTTCTATTGGATCCAGTTTTGAAGAACGAAATTTGCTGGCAATGGAAAAGAGCCGATCCATCATTGATAATTCTCAAAGTTCAAACATGAACATGCCGATGGGAAGAATTGGCGATTGTAAGATATCCCGGTTAATCATAGGCGGGAATCTAACCAGTGGAATAGCTCACAGCCGGGACTTGATCTATGTTTCGCCCTTAGTAAAAAACTATTTCACGGATGAAAAGATATTTGAAACGTGGGAGATATCGGAAGAATGTGGAATCAATACGGCGATACTCCGTTTGGATGAGCACGTCATTCGGCTCATCAATACGTATTGGAGAGAACGCGGCGGAAATCTTCAGTGGATCGTGCAAATCAAGCCGAGAACAATGGATCTTGAACATTTTCGAACAGATATCAAAAAATCGGTTGATAATGGCGCTATAGGCGCATATATACAAGGCAATGTAGCGGATCTCCTTGTGAAGGCAAACCAAACAGGACTTTTGAATGAAGCCTTACAATGCATAAAAGAGCATCATATTATTGCAGGGATCGGAGGCCATTCTCTACAAGTGCCGCTCGCTTGTGAAAAAGCCGGCATAGAGCCCGATTTTTACTTAAAAACCTTGCACGGCCGCAATTATTGGACTTTTAATCCAGGCAGCGATCCTTGGGATAATTTCCATGTGAGCGCGGGGAAAACGCATGATAACGTGTGGTGCACAAATCCGGAAGAGACCATCGAACGGATGGAAAAGGTGAAGCGCCCTTGGATAGCCTTTAAGGTGATGGCCGCCGGGGCCATTCATCCAAAATCTGCGTTCCAGTATGCGTTTGAAAATGGCGCCGATTTTGTTTGTGCAGGCATGTTCGATTTTCAGATTCGGGAAGATGCGATCATTGCCAAGGAATTGTTATCCGGCAGGATTCATCGGAATCGACCCTGGTTGGGATGAACAACACAATAAATTCACCGCCCCTGCCGTCGAACATCTAATCCATTGGATTCCACCACTCATCCAGACATTTCTTCAAGGCGTCAACTTTGTCAGGGTGTTTTTCGGCGAGATTGATCTTTTCAAAAGGATCTTCTTTTAAATTGTAAAGTTCTATATTCGCAACGGGTTTAGCTTTTCCGGATGTTCTCAACTCCGGCTGATTCTCTTGCCATACAATCAATTTCCAATCGCCTTGAATACAAGAACGGGCGCGCAGGCTCTTGGCGGCGTCGTTCACATCGGCCATATCATGAGCAAAATTCTCTAGAAAAATCATATCCCGCGCTGCAACGGAAGAAAAATCCAAAAGGTTCACTCCCGGCATCTCTGCTGGGGGCTGAATTCCACATGCCGTGAGGATGGTAGGCGCAATATCGATGCTATTGGCCAAATTTTCCACATCCATTTTATGATCATACTTTTTCGGCCAACGTATCATGATCGGCGTACGCACTCCCAATTCATAAGGCGAGCCTTTGTAAGGCTGCGGCCAACCATTATCGGCAAGATACATAACGATGGTGTTTTCGCTCAAATTACGCTGATCGAGATGATCCAGCAATTGTCCGCAGGTCTGATCGAACCAATCGCACATCGCGTAATATTTGGCCTTTTCACCGGCCGATCTGTATTTTTCCTCCAAATCTTGAGGAGGAGTATGGGGCAGATGAGGCATAAACGGCGCATACCATACAAAAAAAGGCTTCTTGTCCTTTTGAGCCTGATCGATAAATTTATATATCGGCTGCATGGTCGAACGGCCGATTTCAAGCCCGGCGTCGCCATGACGACCCTTGGTGGTCATTCCATCAGTGAAGCCGGCCCGCGAGTAATGCCCCATCCAATACTTCCCTGACTGAAAACTGACATAGCCCGCATCGGCAAGCAGCGCCGGCAAATGAGAGCAGCGTTCAAACGCTTCGTACCACAAATGCCTTTTCTCTATATCAACAGGATCATTGCCGGTTACTTTGTGTTGATGGGGATACAAACCGGTCAGCAATGTGGATAGCGAAGGGCAGCAAAGCGCCGTAGTCACATACCCCCTGGTATAAACCACGCTTTGGTTCGCCAACCGATCGAGATGCGGCGTTTGTATGACGGGATGCCCCATAAAACCATAATCGGTGAAGCCCTGATCATCCGAAATAATCAGGACGACATTAGGTTGATCGGATGATTTCGAGTCGTTCTTTTGCGCCGCATGCGCTCCTTGAGAGAACGATGTTGAAGCCAGCCCCGCTCCCGTAATTTGTAAAAAGTTTCGACGATCCAGATTATTCATTTCTCCATTTCTCCTTGAATTCAATGCGAACGCATATCATTGCAACCGATTATCGAACATCTATTTCGATTTGGCTATAGGCCTGAATTATTGAAACATGCCGCCGCACGCCCCCCCGTAGCGTACAATATCTCCCAAACTGTTAAGGCCGTTCGATGGTTCATAAATTTTATCGTGGGGCTTGCCGGCCGGGACGTTTCCACCGGACATATATTTTTCAAAATACACCTCTAAAGGTGGATGCGAACCGCCCGAGTGTTGATGATCAGGCCCCTGAGAATTCATCGCGATGCAATCCGGAATCTGAGCCGGCCAATACATATTCCAACGGGATTCAGTCTTCCCCCACTGACCTCGATAATTCACCCAAACATAGGTAGGAACGCTGGGCTGAAAATATTCCTCCATGTTTCGGGGATTAAAGGGATCTTCCAGATCAACGCTGCTTATATAGGAAACCGGCGTTGTTAATTCAACAACGCGTGCGATGTAAGTTCCCCCTAGGATGGGCCAGGGAAAAGCGTTGTGATCGAGGCGGTACATTTCGGAGGCATTGCCGATCGAATACAGATCGCTTTTCACCCGCGAAACCTTCGCCCGAGTCTGAGCATTCAAAAAATTGGGAACCGCTATCGCAGCCAGGATGCCGATGATCGCCACAACAATTAATAATTCGATCAGCGTAAAAGCCTTCCGTTTAAGTTTTTTCATACTCAGCCTCCCCCATGCGATGGTTTTTTGGACTCTCGAAAATAGTGAATTTCACTATGGCGCATTATTTGTTCATAACACATTTTTCACCCTTAATATACTGATTTTATTACGCTCAATGAAGACGAGTTCTTAAACCGGCATGGATTGGGATGATTCTCATCCACAAAACCGAATTCATTCGGGGCCGCCCGAAACATGCCGCTGATCAAATTGAAATCCGATTGGCTATACCTTCTCGGTATGATACAGTCGCTTTTTTAATACGAATCCACCCGCATCTCCATCTCCCGCCCATTCCCCAACACTGCAAATCGTGACAAAATTTCTATAAGCACAATTCGAAAAACAAACTTTTTTCCATTTTGAGATAGAACGATGAGTGATACGCATTGCATTGATGGCATTACCCTGCATCTCGCCCGCCCCGATCAGACGGAATGCGAATGGATCGGCCAGCGCGAGACTTTAGAACAACTTTCGGCCTGTTGGATGGTCGTGGATGAACGAGACCTTCCCC
>JAFGTC010000232.1 GCA_016934335.1 Candidatus Omnitrophota bacterium
GCGATGCGCTTTTTGATGCGGTCGCCGGCCTCGATATCCACGCCGGCTTCTGCGTATCGGTTCGATGGGTTCATATTCGATTCCTTAAAGTACAAGATTCAAGCGCGCCGATGACGGAGGTCAGTAATTACGGCTTTGCGCTGTCAATTTTTGGGGGCTGATCCGTCCTATGTCGGTCGTTTGACCGGCGGAGACGGGGATGTTCATCAAGACGCCTATTTCAAAAATGGATTGGCTTTTCTCTTCGAAGACATGGAATATCAAATCGTGATTTCCTGTCGGAATGTCTTCCATGGCGAAGGAATTTCCGTTGGTGGAAAAAGGTCCAACGCCGGGGATGTTGACGCCGGCGAGCGTCATGCCTTCGGGGGCGGCGAAGGCGCCCTGGATTCGGCCGGTGGTTTGCAGGGGCTGCAATCGAGGATTGATGTATTGCAGACGCATCGTGTTGAGATCGATGTCGAGTTTTTCTTCAAGCGGCTGGTAACCGTCGGCCAGGAAGCGAATCCTGTAGATGCCCCGTTCGGTGAACGTGATATGATAGGTTCCGTCGGGCGTGTTGACGGAGCGGGTCATGGAAAAAGGCTTGCCGCGCGGATCTTTGGGGGTTCCTTCCATGCTGAGCATATATTGATAGATTCGTTCGTCGGTCACGGCGTTTTCGACGGTGCCCATCAAATCCCATTTACCCACCTGCAGGGTGATGTCGGCGCCCGTGCTTCCTGAAGCGACCTGGTAGAGTACGCCGGTGAGAGGCGGGTCGGAGTCGACGCGGAAGGTCAGATCGTAAGCCCCCTCCGGCAGGCCGGCCAGGTAATAGACGCCGAATTGGTCGGAGACGGCCGAAATCGAGCCGCCGAGCGGCAGTTGGGCGGCGACGTTGACGCCGGCGAGAGGCTGGCTGTTGGGATCGAGGACGCGGCCTTGAATGACGCCTCCCTGCTCCAGGGTCAGGGTGATGGTTTGCGGCCGGCCCGGTTGAAGCATAATTTGCCGCGTAACGTTGGAATAGCCGTCTTTTTGCGCGCTGATTTCATGGGTTCCGGAGAAGGCGGCGAGCGCATCCTGCGCGGCCGATACCTGGGAGAAATTAAATTCACCCAATTGATTCGAAACGGTTTCCTGCAATTGGCCCAAGGTCAGGTCTCGAAGAGTGATGCGGGCGTCGGCGATCGGAGCGTCGCTTCCGTCGACGATCCGGCCGTTTAAGGAGAAGAGGCCTTGCAAAGTGATGGTAATGCCGGTGATTTCCTGATCCGACTGATTGGGAAGAGGATCGCTGAGACCCGTTCCATAGTCGGAATGAGAAGCTTGCAGGCGGATTTCGAGGCGGTTCATCGTTTGCCCGCCGGTCACAGGGACGCCTGTCAAGCGGAACTGGCCTTGGTAGTTGCTCATGGTTTGGACGCTCTGCAGTCCGGCGACTGTCACTTCGGCGCTGGAAACCGGCTGGTTGTTCGAGTCGACGACTTGGCCGCTGACCGTTAGTCCGGCGACGGCGATAAAATCGACGCGGGTTGCGCTTTTTTCATAGAGGCGAACGGATTTGGAGTCGTCTTTGAGCGGGATGACGTAATTTCGCTGCGAGTTGGCGCTCGGCAGGCTGGAGACGATGTAGGTTCCCTGGCGGAGGTTGTCGAAGCGATACATCCCGGTTCCGTCGGTTTTCGTCGTGAGTTCTTCGGCGTTCGGGCCGGCGTCCTGCAGGACGGCTCTAAGGGTGAAATCCGGGATTCCCTGCTGGTTATCTTGTGCGATCACGTTTCCGGAGATGGAGAATGTGGGGCGATCCAAACGAAGAATGACTTCTTCGCTGGTAGGCAGATCGACTTCCTTGGCGCCCGATCCGGAATCGGTGAATCCTTCCTGCGAAGCTTGAAGGCGGATGCGCGTTTGGGGCGATTCGGTGATGAGGAAGCGCCCCTCGGCGTCGGCGCTGATATCGACCGCCCAAATTCCCTGAAGGGCGCGCGCTTGAATCTGGGCCAGAGCGATGGGATCGCTGAATTGATCCAGGACGCGCCCGGCCACGGCGCCTTCGGGGATCATGACGAGCACTAAATTGGTCGAGCCGGCCGGTACGTCGTCGCGTTTGAGAACCTGGTAGCCCGCCAGCCGGCAGGTGATCGAGACAGTCTTCTGAGTGACGGCGTCGAAGCGAAATTCTCCTTGACGTTTTGTGAGGATCAGAGGGGCGCCTTCAATTTGGACGGCGACGCCTTGGAGAGGCTTTCCCTGGGGATCTTTGACGGTTCCGGCGATGATTTGAGGTTGAATAGTCTGTTGTTGAGACGTCGTCGCGTCGGAGATAGCCGCCTCGGCGGAGGAGGCGGTTTGAGTGGGCGCAGGCGCATCCGGGTTGTCATCCGAGGGGGCGTCGGCGGCGGCGCCGGACGGTTCGGTTGGAAGACCGGGAACGGTTTGGGCATTGTTTGAATCGCCGGCGTCCGGCGCGTCTGATGCGTTCATCGTTTGAGGAGGCGTGAGGGATAAAGCGCCGCCGTCATCCGCCGGCTCTTCAACAATTAAATCCAAACCGGACGGGGGCGAAGCGGTCGGTAGAAAAATAATAATGCCCATCACCGCCAGAACAATAAAAACAAGCGCAGCCATTAACAGATATTGGAATTGCATGGGAACGCCTCCTAGATGCTACTCTAAGTATATCATGAGCTTTAAAGATGCCTATAACTCTGAATCTGAAGAAGAATATATTTCTATAAACGATTCGGTGATATCGGCGGTCTCTTTTTTTGGAGCGCACCAAGATCAAATTTGTTTCGAATGATCAGGCGGAGATGCTTTGGCGAAAAGCGCTGCGTTTCCATACTCATTGAAACAGCTGGCTAATATTATTTTTGGTGTAATAAATCAGGCGTAGAATCGACTGCCGAAGATGGCGGTTCCAATTCGAACCAGAGTGGCGCCTTCCTCGATGGCGACAGGGAAATCGTTGGTCATTCCCATGGAGAGTTCCAGCGTTTTCCCCGATTTGATAATATCGTTTTTGTACTGTTCGCCCACTTTGCGCAACTGGCGAAAGTAGGGGCGGACGTCTTCGGGATCATCGGTAAACGGGGGGATGGTCATCAATCCACGAGATTTGAGATGGGGCGCATTTTCCAAAGCGGTTAAGAGTTTTTCTAATTCGCCGGCTTCCGCTCCGAATTTACTTTCTTCGCCGGAGAGGTTGAGTTGTAAGAGTATGGGCATCGTCTTATTCTGCTTCGCGCACTCTTTTTCTATTGCTTCGATCAATTTGACGCTGTCGACCGAGTGGACGAGTTGAAACAGGGGGAGAATTTTTTTGACTTTATTGGTTTGAAGGTGGCCGATTAGGTGCCATTCCGCCTGGAGATCTTGAATTTCTGCAATTTTGGATTCCGCTTCCTGCACACGATTTTCGCCGAATACGCGCAGGCCCGCTTGATAGGCTTCCCGGACGGCTTGGGCGGGCTGGGTTTTGCTGACCGCTACGATCTTGACCGATTGGGGGCTGCGTCCGCAACGCTCCGCCGTTTGAATGACTTTTTCCTGAATGATGCGAATCGAGTCGGTAATTTTATTCATGGTTTTCTCATTGATCCGGACTTGGAATCTCTATTCGTAGTTTATCACCGAGCGAGCCTCCTATGAATCCCCAGCGCGGTTTTGGGAGGAGTTATTCGGATGCGGGAAGATGAAGGGGCGCAGGTTGATCTTATATCAGAAGCATATAACGAATCGGGGGAGCGCCTTTCGACGCTCCCCCGGGGGACTTCGTGAGATGATCTTGCGGTTTAGCGTTTAACCGGCGGCGCAATCTCGACGTCGCGCGTTACATCGATGTTGAAGGTGTATGGCGGGTTGATCGGAACAGCGATGGCGTTCGCGCCGTCTATGTTATATACAGGACGATCGAGAATCACGATGCCTTTGGTCAGGAAGGCGGGAGCGAAGCGGGTGGCTTTGCCGCCCGTATGCGTTCCGCCGAATCCATCGAACATCATGATGCCGATGCGCCGTCCATTGCGTTCGACGGTGGCGCCGTTTTCATCAATGCCGTAAACCGGATCGTCGCTGATGGAAATTTCGAAGTCGCGGGCGATGTCGATCGGGAAGCCGGTATCGAGGTTGCCGAACGGATTGAGATACTGGATGTATTCGTTGATCTCATCAGTGACTTCCACATCGGCGAAGGGCGCGAAAGAGATCAAGCCGTCGCCCATCAGGACGCCGAGGCCGATCCATTCCGTTCCATCCTGGTTGGGGATGAGCTCAATGTCTTGAATAGATCCCGTACCCGAATCGGCGGGGATGACCGGAAGGTTCTCGGTATTCAAGGCCGGAGCGTCGCCGACGACGTGGATGGCGCCGGCGGAATCGAGAATGTAAGCGCCGGTTCCAATCAGGTCGGTGCTGAACTGGCTGTTGTCAAGCGTGATTTCACGGCTGCGCCAGATTTGGAGATCGACGGCTTTCGATCTGGGAGACAAGGTTACGGACGCGCCTTCCAGCGATTCGAGAGCGTCGCCTTCCGCATAAATCGCGCCGTCTTCGGAGATGACATAGAATCCGCCGTTGCCGGCCGGTTCGAGATCGACCAACGGAGAGAAGAATGCTCCTTCTTGATTCACTTCGGTGGCCAAGAACAGAACGGGGATGATATCGCTCTTGAATGTACCGAAGTTGATGTTGTTGTCGGGATTCCCGTCAAAATCAATGCCGCCTCGGTTGGGGCCGCCTGTGGCGCCCAGTCGGCCGCTCACCGGAGGATAACTGCCGATGCTGCCGCCGATGAGGAAATAGACGCCTTCGGAGCCGTTGCCGCCTTCGGCGATTTGACCGGTGAACTCGACGTCCTTGGCGATAGGAATGGGAACGCCGTTAACGAAGAGGAACGGTCCTAAGGCATCCGGATCGATCTGGCCGTCGAGAACGCCTGGAGCGATCAATTTGCCGGATTGCTTATCGGAGATGCCGATGTCGAAGTTGTGAACGCCGTTGCCGCGCGGATAAGTTCCGCCCAACTCGTCGATGGAGACGATGCCGAGAGCCGGATTGATCTCCAAAGCGGTTGGCGTGGCGGTCGGTTCAGTCGGTTCAGGCGTTGCTGTCGGAGGAACAGGCGTGGGCGTGACGACCTCTGTTTCGGTCGGGGTCGGAGTTTCGACAGCCGTTTCTTCGACGGTGATGGTTAAAGCGGCGATTTCCGCGCCGGACAGATCGTCGAGGATATTCGTTAAGGACAAGGTAGTCTGTCCACTGGAGGCCGCCGTGTACTGGATATTGAACAGGATGCCGTCGCCATTGACGACAGAAGGCCCGCCAATCGCGCCAACGCGAACCGCGCCGGCTGGATCGGCTAATGCTCTGCCGCTGACGTTAAGGAAATCGGCGGTAAGCGTACCGGCGGCATCGACGGCGACGTAATCGAGAATCGCGTCGGATTGGAGAATGTCCAGGCCGAATGCATCGACGTCGACGGCGTTGGCCGCTTCGACGGCGATGGTTACCGAATCGCCGACATTGACGCTGGCCGGCCCGCTGAGAGTGAGCGAAACTTTTTCAGGAACGGGCGTGGGCGTAGCGACCTCTGTCTCAGTCGGCGTCGGAGTTTCGACAGCCGTTTCTACCGGAGTGGCCGTTGGAGTTTCTATCGGAGTCGGTGTAGGAGGCTCTTGCGTAGGTGTCGGCGTCGGAGGTACGGGGGTGTCCGTCGGCGTTTCGACTGGCGACTCTGTAGGAACTTCCGTTGGAATTTCAGTGGGAACTTCCGTGGGGATTTCGGTCGGCGTTTCGAAAGGCGTCGCCGTCGGCGTCTCAACGGGAGATTCGCTTTCGGTAGGGGTCGACGTGGGAGGAACCGGCGTGTTCGTAGGTGGAATAGGCGTGGCGGTCGGCGGGGCCACAGTCGGCGTTTCCGTCGGCGTTTCAACAGGGGTTTCGGTCGGCGTCTCTGAAGCCTGAGCCCATACCTCTCCCGAACCAATTCCGATCACACATCCCAACAGAAGAACTGCGATCAATAATTGCATAGGTTTAGCGCGCATCAATGTTGCCTCCATCTTACGCCCTCGTTTTTGTTAGAAGACGAAGTCTCTCTAAGATGCTTAGAATACTAATAATATGTGCAAACGTCTACCCTTAATTTCAAAAAATATACAAAAATCCTCCCCGCAAGGGTATCTAGGGGAGAGTTATTACCGCATTTTTTGTTTTGGGAGTGCTGCCATTGATGATATCCGTCTGGGTGATTTGGGTGGATTCATCGATAGCCATAACGTCTTCGAAGGAGATGGTTGTCTCTCCGGAAGCACCCTGAACCACCTCGAAGATGATATCGCAAATGCGTGCATCGCCGCCGAATCCAAATCCTTCCGGAGTTGGGTGGATTCGAGGGAGCAACACAACGACGATATCGTCAATCTTCCCATTCTCATTGCTAACTATTGGAGATTCAAATATTTCGAAGCTTTCTCGATAGTCATCTAAAACGTCATTCGGATTGCTGGTCCAGAACAGAGTTTTCTGATTGATATGAGGTGTGATGGCTTCGATGTCGAGGGAGTCGATTTTGTTGGCGCTGTCGCCGGAGGGATTCAGATCGAAATAAGAGAGGCCGTTGCTGGTTGTATCCTGGCCGAAGCGTTCGGCCAAGGTGAGGACGTCGGCGATGTTGGCGCGTCCGTCGAAATTGACATCGCCTTGCGCCTCCACGATAGAAACGATGTTAAGTTTTGATTTATCAAATATTAAATCGCAATTGCATCCCATCAGACCCACAGCGTCTTTCAAAACCAATGTGGCTTGAAAATAGGTGTGAGTTACGTTATCGGTTGTGACCGTAATGAACTCAGGCGTTTCTTCTAGAGTAGTGGATGCTTGGGTGTCGGCTTCGGTTGTTTGGAAGTCGAGCAGGAAAGTCGCTTCATCGTTAGCACCGCCGTGCGCAGCAGGGACGACCGCGATAAAAAGTGCGAAAAGAAGGGAAATTATGAGATATTGATTGATGTTTGTCACGAACCACAGACCTCCACGCGATTCATTAAGTCAGGGTATACGAAAACTCCCAGGGGGAAATGGCGGGGCCGACGAGACTCGAACTCGCGACCTCCTGATCGACAGTCAGGCATTCTAACCAAACTGAACTACGGCCCCGTTTTGTAAAACCATTTCCGCCGGGGAGTTTCCCGCTATGGGCAAGACTGGGATCGAACCAGCGACCTCCTGCTTGTAAGGCAGGCGCTCTAACCAACTGAGCTACTCGCCCTGGCAAATACCCCTAGTCACTATAGCGATAATCCCGCTAAAATGTCAAGAACAATTCGCTGGTTCTTTCAGACTTTCTACCATCGAAGCGTTCTTCCGCTCAACTTATTAGACCTCAAGGGCCTAATAAAAATCTTCCGACTTGAAATCTTGCCGGTTCCTCCAGCATAAAAGCATGGTAGGATTGAGCGCGTGGTCTGTGTCATCAACAAGTGGGGAGTATAATCCAATTTTTTGATCCGTCACCCCTTCAAGAGGGGAAAATATCTTTTTTTTCAAAAATTTTATGAAAATCAGTAAAAAAGAATCCGGCAAGCGATTTATCTCGACTCGAGAACGGTTTGTGAGTGTTCTTCGGGGCGGTTCGTATGAGGTTGATCCTCTTCCGAGGTGGCATCGCCGCAGTGAACTTTTTTTTCCTTTTCTGATGATTTTCGTCTTTTTTGTGATTCTATTCGTTGCCAAAATGGCCGTGCAGGTTCAAAATTCACAAGTCGATCCATCGGAAATAAATTCAGAATACAGCCAACCCGCCGGCGGGATGGAATCCGATGAGGAAGAGATGACGTATGAAGAAGCCAAATCGATTTTTGGCGGCTAGCAGCGAGCGGCGGTAATAATTGCGCATGGATGGGGAAGGGAATTTTACTTCCGTCGATCAGGGTTGAGAGTGCAATTGGTTTGAATGAAACGTTCCTGGAAAATTAAATCCACATCAGAATCCGCCGTACAATGTTTATGTTCGGAAGCCGGACTGTCTCCCTTCATGGCGCATCTGCTGAATTTGCGGGGCGTCGATTCTCCGGAGCAGGCAAAGCGGTTTTTATCTCCCGCCGAGCAGGATATCCCCAGTCCGTATAGTTTTTCAGAGATGGCGGAGGCGGTGAAGAGGATTCAGCAAGCGATTGATAAACGCGAGAGAATCCTGATTCACGGCGATTATGACGTCGACGGCATTACCGGAACCTGCATTCTGCTGGAAACGCTCAGCGCTTTGGGGATTGATGCGGATTATTTTTTGCCCAATCGCATGGAGTCCGGCTATGGGGTTCAGGTCGAAACGATTCGAGAGCGGCTGGACGATTATGATTTGCTGATCACGGTGGATTGCGGGACGACGGCGGTCGAAGCCGTACGGGCGGCGCAAGAAGGCGGTTTGGATGTGGTGGTGACGGATCATCACAGCGCCGGGGATGAGCGTCCGCCGGCTGTGGCTGTGTTGAATCCGGTCCGGCGGGAAGAATCGTATCCGAGCAAGAATCTATCGGGCGCCGGCGTGGCTTGGAAACTGGCGTCGGCATTGTTCGATTCGTATTCTCGAAGCGGTCAGGCCGATGCGCTGTTGGATCTGGTCGCGTTAGGCATGGTGGCGGACGTGGTTCCACTGGCGGGGGAAAACCGTACCTTGCTGGCGCGCGCCTTGAACGAATTTCACCGATTCGATCGTCCCGGGCTGCGGGCGTTGATGGATCTTTCCAAAGTGCTTCCTAAGCAGATCGATGCGCAGGCCATCGGATTCCGGCTGGGGCCGCGGTTGAATGCGGCCGGGCGCATGGATAAGCCCGATCTGGCGTTGGAACTGCTGTTGACGCGAGACGAAGGCAAGGCGCAGGAACTGGCGCGCCATCTGCATCAGCTGAACGCACAGCGGCAAAGCGTGGAAGCCAGGATCTTGCAGGAAGCCTGCGTTATGATCGAGCGCGACGGGCTGTTGGATCGTTCTTCATCGGTTGTTGTAGCGGTCGGCGACCATTGGCATCGCGGGGTGTTGGGGATTGTGGCGGCGCGGCTCGTGCAAATGTGCCAGAGATCGGTTTTTCTGCTCAGCCGGGAAGAGGAGATCGCCATCGGTTCGGCGCGGAGCATGGACGGGGTGGATTTGATTCCCTTGCTGGATGCGGCGAGGCCGCATGCGATTTCATGCGGGGGGCATGCCGGCGCGGGAGGCGTAAAGATTGCGCCCGATCAAATACACGCTTTCACCCAGGCCATATATGCGGCGGCGGATCAAATGGAGACGCCCTCCGAGCCTCCGGCGCTTTGGGCGGACGCCTCGGTTCCCTTAGAGCAGATCGATGCGGCGTTTATGAGTGAAATCAAGCGCTTGGAGCCTTTCGGCGAAGGCAATGAGGAGCCGCTGTTTCTTTCTCGGGGGACGATTAACGGCGTGGGCGCGCGAATTGTGGGCAACAATCACTTGCGATTAACGCTGCGCCATCCGCGCGGCGCGATTACCGCCATCGGATTCGGGCAGGGCGACAAGTTGGATTCGCTCCGCGGCCCGGACGTGGAAATCGCTTTCCACTGCCGGTGGAACGAGTTTCAGGGGCGTCGGAATATCGATCTTCATTTGAAAGACGTTCGTTCTTCGCAGCATTCTCCGACGGCGTCGTCGCTTTCGACTTCTTCGGAAATCGGTTTTCAGTGGGATCGGGAGTCGTTGGGCGAGATTTATCTTTTCCTCAAAAATAACTGCGATGAAGAAAACGCTGTGTTGAATGATGCATCGGTCTTGGCGCAGTTGGCGAAAGCTCATTTAAGAAACAAGCAGCGTCAATCGAATGACGCCGGGCGGGAAGCGCTGCTAAAGCAAGTGCAAAAAATCACCCAAAGCGATTTTAAGACCGCCTTGAAAATCTTTTCGGAAATCGAGTTGCTTGCCATTCGCGGCGAAAAGATTATCATTCTGGAAGTTAAGCAAAAGCGCAATCTCACCGATTCGCCGACATACCAAAAAATTCGAGAAAAGTTACAGCAATAGTGATCTATATTCTACTACCTGCATACAACGAGGGCGAGAATATTCGCCCCCTGCTTGAATCGATTGCGCACGAGGCGCGCGCGTATTTCCCGGAGGACGTTCAAACGCCGCTGCCTGTACATGCGGTGGTTGTGGATGACGGCAGCGCCGATGCGACGGCCGAGCGGACGCGCGAGTTTTTGGGGCCGATCCAACTGACCCTGCTGCAGCACCGGCAAAACCGGGGGTTGGCGGCGGCGTTGTTCACGGGGATCGAATACATCCTGGAGCACGGTTGTGAGGAGGATTGGATCTTCACGTTGGACGCTGATCAAACGCATCACCCGCGCTATATTTTCCAGTTGGCGGATCAGTTGAAGGCGGGTCGAGAGGTTGTCGTGGCGTCGCGCTTCGCGCCCGGCGGCAGGGAATACGGAGTCAGTCTATGGCGGAAGCTGCTGAGTCATGGAGCGCGGCGCGTGTATCATCTTTGCTTCCCCAAACTTCCTCTGCGCGATTTTTCCTGCGGATTTCGCGGCTTTTCGTACAGCGCTCTCAAAGCGGCGAGGGATCAGTGGGGGGAGCATCTACTGGAAAGCGAAGGATTTTCGTGCACCGGCGAACTCATGTTGAAAACCTTGGCTCATGTTTCGCCCGAGCGGGTCGCCGAAATTCCCTTCGAACTCCATTATGAGCAAAAGGGCGGCGCCAGCAAAATGCCCACTTTCCAAACCATATGGGGAACTTTGAAATTGATCGCCAAAGCGCGGAAATGGCTGCGCAGCTAGTACTCCAAGCCGGCGTTAGACGGCCAGCGGCATCTCATCCCACGTCCGGCCGTCCAGAATTCTCCCATTCTTCTTTTTATTGATGCCGCCCCATTGTTTGAAAAAGAACGGAACGTCGGCGTGAATGCACTGCTCTCGGATATCTCTGACCCAATCCAACTGCATGGGGCGCGCCCCGGGGCCCGATTCGCCTCCCACGATCACCCAATCGACGCCGTCCAGATTCAGGTCGGAGAGAGGGCCCAGGAGAGGTTCGAGCGATAAAAATTTGACGGAGGCGCCGGTTTGCTTCAACTGTTCGATTCGATCGAGATACTCGACTGTTTCGACGCTGACGCCCATCCAAACGTTAGGGGGCCAATCGAGGCGTGAATCCAGTTCCAACAGTCGTTTGGCGCGCTTGGTCAATACTTGAAAGCGGTGATGAGAGGCCTTTTTCATGACAGAAAACGCTTTTTTGATGAAATCGAGCGGGACGTCTTCATGAAACAAATCGCTCATGGAATTGACGAAAATGGTTTGGGGCTGTTTCCATTTCAGCGGCTGATCCAACACATGTTCATGCAAAGTGACGCGGAATCCGTTCCGGTAGTTGGGCTGCCCCATGGCGTGCAGCCGTCTGGCCATGCGCTCCGCGTAGCAATGCTTGCATCCCGGGCTGATTTTCGAACATCCCGTTACAGGATTCCAAGTCGATTCGGTCCATTCGATTTTACTTTTAGTGGACATAGTTTTTTAAAGAAAAGTGATGTTGGATGAAATTCTCCGCCATAGTTGGTATTCCCCCTAATCCTAAGATGTTAAGACTATGCTTGATGCTACGATAAATTTTACGAATGATCAATAGAAAATTTCGATTTTTGATTATTTTTTTATTATTTATTTGAGGGTGGGATAATGAGAGGAATGAAGATGTAGACTTCAAACCGGGGCGGAAACAGAGAGAATTCTGCAACAATATTTGCTTGAAGAATCTGAGGAAGAAGGTAAATGAGAGGCTTCTCAAAGGCGTATATGAAGGAATGGGCCCACCTGGACTCGAACCAGGGACCGACCGGTTATGAGCCGATGGCTCTAACCAACTGAGCTATGGGCCCTTGCGACAAGCTACTCTATTCTATCCCGCAATCCCGTCAAGAGAAAGGATCTTTTTTCTCTGTTATTCTCTCCTATCAAGCCGCAAATAGTCTTTTCTCTTAAAGCGATCGCCGGGCGTTCTTTACGTCTTGGGTTCATTCGGAATCCCTTTGCCGCATCCCTCTGACCGCCTAAGATAAATGATAAAAGCCGTTCGAACATATAAATAATGGAGCGGCTTGCATCTAATAAAAAATAAATAAAACAAGGGAGTACAATGCAAAAATCGAATTTATTAATCGTCGGATCGATCGGTCTCGATACAATTGAAACAACATCGACGCGCGTGGATCGCGTGTTGGGGGGCGCGGCCAGCTATTCAGCCTGTTCGGCTTGTCATTTCACGCCGACGGCCATCGTCGGCGTTGTAGGCGACGATTTTCCACCGGAGCATGAGGAGATGCTGCGTTCGAAATCGATCGATTTGACTTGCATGGAAAAACAACCGGGGAAGACGTTTTTTTGGCATGGGCGCTATGAAGACGATATGAACATTCGTGAAACGCTGGATACGCAGTTGGGCGTTTTTGCGGAATTTTCGCCAAAGATCCCGGCTTCGCACGCCGCCACTCCTTATCTATTTTTAGCCAACATTCATCCCCAGCTGCAGTTGGATGTGCTGAACGCCATGCAGGGAAATCCGCTGGTCGCCGCCGACACCATGAATTTATGGATCGATACCACGCCCGATCTTCTAAAAAAAGTAATCGAGCGCGTAGACATCATGTTCATCAACGATGAAGAAGCCCGAATGATCACCGGGCGGACGACGATTCCCAAGGCGGCCGACGCCATTCGCGCGATGGGCCCCAAGGCGGCGGTCGTCAAACGGGGCGACGCCGGCGTAATGGTTTTTTATGAAGATGACATCTTCTGTCTGCCCGCCGTTCCCATCACCGCCAACGATCCGACCGGCGCGGGCGACGCGTTTGCCGGCGGCATGATGGGATACATCGCAAGTCAAGGCGCGTTGAACAAGCCGATTCTTCGCCAATCGGCGGTGATGGGCACCGTCATGGCGTCGTTGACCGTCGAAGATTTCAGTTTAAACCGGTTGGTCAAGGTGAACGCCGACGATATACGCGATCGAGTCGAGCGTTTACGATCGCTTACGAGTTTTGAATAGATTTTGCTGGCATAATCAAAACAGAAGCAAGAGGCGGCATGAAATATTCCATTATCATTCCTGCATACAACGAAGAGGCGCGCATCGCCGACACGGTTCGCGATTACGCCGAGTATCTTGAAAAACATTTTTCTCCCGAAGAAGCCGAACTGTTGATTGTCGTGAACGGCTCGCATGACCGGACGGGTGAAATCGCCCGCCAGATGGAGAAAGAGTCTGCTTTTGTGCGCGCCTGGGAAACGCCGGAGCGCCAGGGAAAAGGCGGGGCGGTGCTCAAAGGCTTCGAGTTGGCGAAAGGCGAGATCCTTTCATTTAGCGATGCGGATAATGCGACAGTCGCCGCCGAACTGCGGAAATTGTTGGATGCGGTCGATCGGGGAGTGGACGCCGCCATCGGATCTCGCTGGCTTCCCGAAAGCCGCCAGGCGGTTCCCCAGCCGCTGATGCGGCGAATCGCCAGCCGCGTTTTCAATGGGATCGTTCGCATCCTCTTCCAGTTTCCTTATAAAGATACGCAATGCGGGGCCAAGGCGCTTAAGAAGCAGGCCATCGAAGCGGTTCGTTCGGAAATTCATACAACCGGCTGGGCGTTCGATGTGGCGTTGATTTGGCGATTGCGGCGTCATGGCTACCGGGTGGAGGAAATTCCCATCACCTGGAGCGATAATTCCAAGTCGCGTCTTCGTATGCATCGCGATGCGCCGTCGATGTTGTTGGAACTCATCAAACTGCGATTGGGCATGAAATGAACCTTGAAGCTTACCGGGATGAATTCGAAGCGACAAAAAACGGTCAGATTTATTTGAATCATGCCGGGGTGTCGCCCCTGCCGCGCCGTTGCGCCGAGGCCATGCGCGAGGCTATTGTCTGGAACAGCGATCTTACGCCGGAGAATTGGGATCGATACATCGGCGGCGTAGAGCGCTGCCGGAAGGCGCTGGGGGCCATGCTGAATGTATCGCCCGAAGACATTGCGCTGTCCCGCAACACGACGGAAGGCATCAATTGGATAGCCGGCGGCATGGATTGGAAGCCCGGCGACCGCGTCGTAACCGTGGAAGGCGAATATCCCGCCAATATTTATCCCTGGATGCGCCTGCAAAAAAAAGGCGTGGAGTTGGTGCGCATTCAGCCGGTCGGCGAGCGCGTTCCCTTGGAGCGAATTGAAAAAGAACTGACGCCGCAAACGCGGCTCGTTTCGCTGAGTTATGTGGAGTTCGCCAGCGGCTTCCGTTTTGACGTCGAAGCGGTCGGCGATCTCTGCCAGAAAAAGGGGATCCCACTTCTTGTGGATTTGATTCAGGGGATGGGCGTCTTTCCCATCGATCTGGTTAAATGGAAGGTGACGTTCGCCGCGGGCGGCGGGCAAAAATGGCTTCTCGGCCCGCAAGGCGGCGGATTTTTTTATTGCCCCGATAAGCATCTCGACCTTGTGGAGACAACCACAGTGGGCGCGACGTCGATTGTCAATTGGACGCCGTACACGGATTACGATTTTACCCTGCGCCCCAATGCATCCCGCTACGAGTATGGAACGCCGTCTACGCTGCCGTTAATCGGCATGGCCGCGTCGGTGGAGATGCTGAACGAAGCCGGCATGGAGAATGTATGCGAGCGAGTTCGGATCATAACGGACGTCTTAATCGATGGAGCCGGGCGGAAGGGGTACATCTGCCATTCGCCGCGGGGCGAAAGCGAATGGTCGGGGATCGTGATTATATCGCATCCCAATCATTCGCCCAATTCTGTTGTGGAAAACTTGCAAGTTCATGACATCCAAGCGTCGGAGCGGGAAGGTCGAATCCGGCTTGCGCCTCATTTTTATCAAACCGAAGAAGAAATGATTCGGGTGATTGACCGCTTGCCGTGAAAATGGCAGTTAAAAAATAGTGTGGAGTGGGTAGTGTAAAGTGTGGAGTGGGTTGATTTCGATGCAAATTTCAACGTAAGTGATCTTATAATTACATAATTCCCTATTCACTATCTATTTTTGGGGAGAAAAGGAGATGGATCATGGGGAGATCGAAAGAGTTTCCACGCCGCCATTTTTTAGCCGGCGCCTCGGCGGGATTGGGAGCGGCGGCGGTCGCCAAGACGAGCGATGCGTCTGAAC
>JAFGTC010000233.1 GCA_016934335.1 Candidatus Omnitrophota bacterium
GATCCCGAAGAGAAGATCAATCTGATCGAAAGCCGGGAGGGAGCGGCCGGCAATCTGCGCAGCCTGCTGCGCGCCTGGGAGCGGGACGTGAAGTCCGCGCGTTGATGATTGGTTGATGATAATGTCTGCGGTCGTTCAAGATGCGATGCGTTTAGTTTGGGTGAAAATTGATTTTTTTATGGGTGAAAGATATTCTTTCCAATGATTGAAATATATCGAAATGAATTGTGAAAGGATCGAGGTCATTTGAATCAGCTTGAATGCGCAAAATTTGAATATATTGACAGCCGGCGGCCGCTGGATCGTCTCTGCGAAATACTTGTTCAAGCGGATCGAATTGCTCTTGACACCGAAGCCGACAGTCTGCATCACTACTATGCTAAGGTATGTTTGATTCAACTGACGTTTGGAGATAAAAATTATATCGTCGATCCATTATCCGGCGTAGATTTATCCGCATTCCTTCGCATCCTTTCCTCAAAATCCCTTATAATTCATGGCGCCGATTATGATTTGCGCATGCTGCGATCCACGTTTGGATTTCGCCCCGGCGGAGAGATCGACGATACCATGATCGCCGCGCAGTTGGCGGGATTTGATGAATTTGGCTTGAGTGCGTTAGTCCAGCGTTTTTTTGACGTCTCGCTGGCCAATTTGGGCAAGAAGACGGATTGGTCGAAACGCCCGCTCTCACACGCACAGCTGCAATACGCCTGTGAAGACACCTATTATCTTCTTCCTCTCGCAGAGCGTCTAAAAAATCTTTTACAGGGAAAAAATCGGATGGATTGGCTTCGCGAGTGCGGCGATCGCGTTGTTGCGGCGACCGCTATCGATAAGCCTCGCGATCTCGAGAAAGTCTGGCGGATTAAAGGCGTTCGTTTTTTGGATCGCCGCCAATTGGCCTATTTACGTGAAATTTGGCATTGGCGCGAGAACGAAGCGCAGCTGGCGGATTTGCCCCCATTCAAGATTTTGGGCAATCAGAAGATGTTGGATATCGTAATGTGGATGACTCGGCATCCTGACCGGCCGTTGAGGGAAGGCCCCTCTTTGCCGCGCAACTGCGTGGGAAGCCGCTTCGTCTATCTGGAAAAAGCCATTCGAAAAGCGCAAAAACTTCCGGAAGCCGAATGGCCGTCTCTGAAGAAGCCTCAGCGACCGGCTGCGCCGGCGCCGAATTGCAAAACGCTGATCAATGCGCTGATGAACGAATCGGCCAGGATCGCGGAGTCGCTGGGAATCGCTCCATCCGTGTTGGCCACTCGATCCGCTTTGACATCCATCGCGCATCATCGCCCGCAAACTCTGCACGACATGGCCGCGTGCAGTTCGCTGCTGCTTTGGCAGGCCAAACTCCTTTATCCTTCCATCCAGCGGATTTTGAATGAAGAAAGCGGGGAAGCGTCATGACGGATATCCGGATTCCCGAAACCGATGAAGAACTGCTGGAGGAGTGCGACGTGGATACGTTTTGCTCGAGCGGCAAGGGCGGTCAAAATGTGAATCGCAGAGAAACGGCGGTTCGTCTGCGGCATCGCCCTTCGGGATTGACAGTGATCTGTCAGCAGGAGCGGCGTCAATATCGCAACAAGCAGATCGCGCTTTCGAGACTGCGGATCCGATTGAAAAACCTGACTCGGCGAAGACGATTTCGGGTTCCCACCGCCATGCCTCGAGGCGTTCGAGAAAAGATCCTGGAACAGAAAAAACACATTTCCCTTAAAAAGAAGGCCCGCCGGAAACCGGATTTAGACGATTGAACTCCCGATAGGAAAATTCTTCTTCTTAAAATAGGAAAAAGGGATTTTCTTGCCGTATGATTGAGGATGATTTTCGTTAACCCGCCTGAATTCAGCAGGATTGGTTCTTTGTAAGGATGGCATGCTGTTTGCGTTATTTCTGATAAACATCATTCTATCTTTTGAGATAAAATCATGGCTGATATTCTTACGCTTCCAGCAAGCGGAGCGCCTTCCAACATTTCACGCCCCCGTTACGGGGATCGATTAGAGACGGCAGGGGATCATTGGATTCGTCTGGAAAAGCGGCTTTTGGATCAGGCGGAATTTTTTGAAGCGATGATCCTGGTGTTGAATGATGTGAAATTGACGAACATCCAAAACCGGGATTACGCCATGATGGAGATTGTCAGCGAAGAAATCCCCCGCTATAAAGAACGCTTGGATGAAGTGAAGAAATCGCTCTTTGATTTGCGCCGGGAATATCAAGAAACCGCCCAAGCGGCCCGCAGCGTGATGAATTGAGCTACAAAAAAAGGGAAAAACAGGAACATACAATTAAAATTAGGTAGTAGGATTTCTTACCCTCCATTTATTCACCCCCTTATTTTTATTCCCTTTCACATCTCCTATTGGAAGGGGATTTTTTTGGCGATTTTTAAAGACCTCTATTGACAAAGTCGAGTAATTTCCCCGAAAATAATTCATTCGAAAGATAATGCGTGGATTTAAGGAGGTGGAAAATGCATCGAGTATCAAGGAAAAAAAGATTTGTCGTTTTTTTGCTGCTGATTGGAGGGGCTTCCTTCATAACAATGGCGGCGGATCAGCCCTATGAGGTAACTGCTCCTGTTTCGTTTTATGCAGAACAGCGAGTGGACATGCCGCCTATAACCATCGATGGTTTTATTGACGGCGACGAATGGCGGTTTTCTCCGCAAAGTTCGGATGCCACGAATTCTTTTTGGTCGATCCGGTGGGATCCTGCTTATGACGTGGATGGGGCGATTCAAACCGGTCTGGTTGACTCAATCATTCCCGATGATGCCCCCGTTAATACGGCTGATTGCTCATGCACTGTTTTTACTCTTTATGATGATGAATATTTGTACATCGCTGTGCGCGTATTGGATGATTATCAGGTTTTTCCCGGTGAAGGAGACGCCGAAGACGGCAGCGAGGATCAAGAGACATGGAATGACGATTCGGTGGAAATCTTTATCGACGGCGATTACAGCCGCTTCGATACGACGCTGACCTCCGCCTCGGCGGACGATCAGGCGAGAGAATTCGCTACGGGCGGGCAGTTTGTTATCACGACCACAAACGCCCGGCGCGATAAAGAAGCGGGCGATCCTTCGTTTGGCGAAGACGCCGATTGGTACGGCCGCGCGGAATTATTAGATGATCTGACAGGGTATGAAGTGGAATTTAAAATCAAATTGTCGATCATCGGCAATCCCGCCAAAGGCTCCAAAATAGGGTTCAATCTGGCGATCAACGACGACGATGGAGGTGATGGCCCGCGCTATCAGCTGCGATGGTGCGGCGATGCGCATTTGGAGTCGTCCTATGGAACTCTGTATTTTGGCCCGCGCGAAGTGACGGCTCCGCTGGTGGAGGGCCCGGTCGCCATCGACGGCGTTATGGACGAATCCGATTGGTCGCTGGCCGCCGTGGAAACGGTGACTCCGTATGAGGGCGTCTTGATTGAAGATATTATGCCGGGCGGGCCGGATGATCTTTCTTTCATCGCGTATATCATGCACGATGATACATGGCTTTATGTGGGCATCGACGTCACCGATCAGGAAATAATACACGACACCGAACCGGAGGGATCGCACAACGCCAACACCTGGTACGACGATTCGGCGGAAGTCTTCATCGATCAGGACCTGGATCATGGAATTGATACGAGCAACAACCGGTACGGAAGTCCCGAACTGATCGAGGGCCAGTTTGTTCTTACCGCCGGCAACGCGACGCGCGACGAAAATACATCCATCGCTCCGTTTATTGGCGAAACGGAGGGAGACGATTGGTGGGGATGGGCGACGACGCGCGAAAATGGATGGACGGGAGAGATGCGCTTTAAGAAAGAAATGATTGCCAGCAATGAAAGAATTGGCTTCACTATGACCGTCAACGACGACGACGTCGGTGGAACCGAGCCGGATTATCAACTGCGCTGGCAGGGAACGCCGCATGTGGAATCGAGTTACGGCGTGCTGATACTCGGCGGGCCGCCGACCGAAGTGCAGGATTGGATGATTCACTGATGCGTCGATCCGAGTAAAGAAGTAAATTAAAAAAGCCTCCGATCGCTTCGGAGGCTTTTTTGATAAGTATGTTCATGAAATGTAATTTTATAATCGCAGCCGCAGGCCCAATTCGCGAAGCTGCTCTTCATCAACGCGGGAGGGGGCGCTTTCCAACACGGCTTGGGCGCGTTGATTTTTGGGGAAGGCGATCACTTCGCGGATGTTCGGCTCTCGAAGCATAAGCATAATCAGGCGGTCAAAGCCGAAGGCGATGCCTCCGTGAGGCGGCGCGCCGTATCGAAAAGCGTCCAGAAGGAATCCGAATTTCTCTTGCGCCTTCTGTTCGTCGATCCCCAAAGTTTTGAAGACCCGGCTTTGAACGTCGCGCCGGTGGATACGAATGCTGCCGCCTCCGATCTCGATGCCGTTGAGCACCATATCGTAAGCGAGGGAGCGGATTTTGAGGGGATCGCTTTCGAGCAGATCGAGATCTTCTGTACAGGGAGATGTGAAGGGATGATGCAGCGGCGTGGGATTGCCCTCGTCGTCTTTTTCAAACATGGGGAAATCAACGACCCACAGAAACTTGTTATCGTTGGGATCAAACAGGTTCTGGCGTTCGGCGATATGAACGCGCAAATGAGCCAGGGCGGCGTAGACGATTTCTTTTTCATCCGCTACGAACAAAAGAAGATCGCCGGCTTCGGCATTGAAGCGTTCGAGCAATTTCTGCTGGAGGCCTTCCGCGAAAAATTTCACAATATTGGATTCGAGGCCTTTGTCGGTTACTTTCATCCAAGCCAGGCCTTTCGCGCCGAAGATGGCCGCTTCCGAGGTCAGATCGTCAATCTCTTTCCGGCTGAAGGCGGCGCCGCCTTTTACGCAGATTCCCGAAATTTTGCCGCCTTTTTCGACGATGCTCCGGAAAACTTTGAAGTCGGATTCGGCGCCGATGTCGCCGATGTCGCGCAATTCCATCTCAAAGCGGGCGTCGGGGCGATCGATGCCGTAGCGCTCCATGGCGTCCCAATAGGGCAGCCGGGGGAAGGGGATCTCGATTTCGACGTCCAGCAGTTCCTTCCAGAGCGTTTTGATCAGTCCTTCCATGGTCGAGTAGATGTCTTCGGGCGTAATGAACGACATCTCTACGTCGATCTGAGTAAATTCAGGCTGGCGGTCTTTGCGTTGGTCCTCATCGCGGAAGCATTTGACGATTTGGAAATAGCGATCCAAGCCGGCGATCATGCAGAGCTGCTTATAGATCTGCGGGGATTGGGGAAGCGCAAAGAAATCGCCCGGCGAGATGCGGCTGGGCACTAAAAAGTCGCGCGCTCCCTCCGGCGTGGATTTGCTAAGGACGGGCGTTTCGACTTCGATGAATCCATGGTTGGAAAAATAGTTGCGTACAAGCTGGGCGGCTCGGCTGCGAAAGAGGATAGCGTTGCGCAGGCCGGGGCGGCGCAAATCGAGATAGCGGTACTTCAGGCGTACGTCTTCTCCGACTTCCACATGTTCGTCTATAGGAAAAGGCGGAGTTTCGGCTTCGCTGAAAATCATCAAATGGTCGACGACAATTTCCACTTCGCCAGTCGGCATATTGGGATTCTCGGTTCCTTCCGGCCGGCGGCGCACTTTTCCCGTAATTCCAATACAGAATTCGCTGCGCAGTTCGTTCGCCTGCTTGTGATTATCCGAATTTTCCTGAGGATCGAATACCAACTGGCTGTGGCCGCTCCGGTCGCGGATATCGATGAAAATCACGCCGCCGTGATCGCGCCAATGCCATACCCAGCCGGTTAATGACACGCTCTCTCCAATGTTCTTCGCTCGCAAGTCGCCGCAATAGTGGGTTCGTTTCATCATGATTATTTATCGGTTTCGGTCTTGAAATGTGGTGTGTTGTCAAAAAGGGTACTATATATCGGAATCGGTTCAGATCGAAGACATGGCCTCTCGATTTTCTTCGGATAATCGATCGAAGTGTTTTCTCGCCATAAGATCCAATAAATGAAAGCTTATCTGTTGCTTAATTATATGTCAGGCGGGGAGATTCTCTGCGGCATGGGGATTTGTTAAGTAGACTATTCTTTACTAAATTAATAATGATAGTTAAATATTTGGCCTAAGAATTGGCTAACATTACGGAAAGGATAATGAGAGGGATGAGAAGC
>JAFGTC010000234.1 GCA_016934335.1 Candidatus Omnitrophota bacterium
AAAACCGGAAATCCCATCCGCGTTCCCGGCGGGGCGAATCTTGAATCCGCAGAAATTACTTTCGTCAAGGCCGGAAGCGGCGAAACTGTCTCAGGTTCGATCTCATTGAACATTACCGGCGACAATGTCGCTCAGGCTTTGCAGGATTATTCCGATGAAGTCGACAAAGTCCTGAAAGGCGAGAAAACCACCGTCGACAAAGGCATGCCTCCTCATATTCTTCTGGACATCGTCCTTACGGAGACCGAAACAGAGGCGGACGCGCCCGTCGATACTCCCATAGTCGGGAAAGTACTGTTAACCCAGCGCCTGGTCATCAAGAAAAGCGGGAGCAGCGTCTCTCTCAGTCTTGTCGATCAAATCGAAGGAATCTCCGGCGCCGGCCTTACCCCGCCGATTCAAAGCTTCCCCAACTTCTCGAAAGCAGGCGTGTACGGCGCTCCGGTCGATCTGAACAATCCCGATATCACCAAGCGGGTTCAACTCCTGGATACGGTATCATTTGTTGACGGTTCGTTTGTCAGCAACGGATATTTCTTCCCGTTCTCCATCCCGGACGTCAATTCCTCCAACGTCGAATCGATCAAACAAGGCTTGGAGGATGTGGGAATCATTACGCCTCAAATCGCCGATGTGTTCTATCTCCGCGTCATGCAGGATGAAGGGCCGGCTTTCTTGGCGCAGATCGCTAACGATGTTTCAGCCGGCATCGCGGGAGATGTGACCGTTATTACCAACAATGATGATAATGCGGTGGGCCCCGACGCCTTGGCGATTGTTCAAGGCGTCGCCGACCCTTATTCCCTGGTCACGGCTTACGCCGATAACTCCGCCGATCCCGAATGGATTGCATCGGACTTTGCCGATGCTACGGGTTCGTTTAGCGTCGTCATCCCCTCGACAGCAGAGTTTGACGAACAAAAAGGCGAATTCGGCGCCTATCTTCCTCGCAATGTCGTTTATCTGAGCGTCTCCGATCCGTTTGGGAACGAGAGCGACTCCCTCTATGAAGTCGCCACCGATTCGGAAGTCGTGATAACCGAGACCCCCGTCGCAACTCCGCAGGCGGGCGGTAATATGATCGTTTCCGGCCGAACGGAAGCGGGAGCGGTGGTGTTCGTCGATGGGCGTACGAAAGACGGCAGCGAATTCTATTTTGCGGGCGTCGATAAAGCGGACGCCGACGGCGTTTATGAAATCACTGCGCTGCCTTATTACGAATACAATGTCACCGTCATAGATCAGGCGGGTAATACAGTCGTAACTTCGATTGCGGGTGATCAAACGGCGGACGCGCCTTCCAACCTGGCCGCTCAATTGCAATTCCCATCCATTCAGGTTACAGGAACTGCCGAGCCGAATTCCAGCATCATTACCTTTGGATTCAACGCGGGCGTGGTTCCCGAAAATCCTGCAGCGTCTGATGCGCTTCCCGAAGGCGCCTTTTTCCTCGGCGGCTCCAATCTTGAATTTCCCGAGACTACGGCCAAAGCCGATGCGAATGGATCGTTTACCCTTTATGTGCCGTCGTCAGTCGGGCGATTCATCTATCTCCAGGCGGTCGATCCCGCAGGCAACAGCAGCCAGTTCGTTCCGCTCGAACTCGTTGATGAAAACGGCAATCTGCTGGGCGATGCATCGGTCGCCATCAACGTAACCTCTGTGACCAACAATCCTCCCGGAATCGACGATGTCCTTGATGGCGTGGTCTTGGACGCCGGGACGGAAACGCCGGTTGACGGCGTTCTGAACAACATTGTGATCGCGGGATTCGCCAGCATGACCAGCGAAACAGCGGCGGCCATCCCCTTCGTCGAACAATTAAGCGACTTCGTGGCGGTTAACAGCGATGGCTCTTTCAGTCTGGCTGTATCCGATCGCTCCGAGGCGACCAATAATTTCATCACCGAATTTTATGTAGTGGCTTTCGAACAGATGGAAGACGGCTCTCTGCGAGACATCGGATTCAAGTTCATATCCGCTAAGGATGGATTTGATCGCGTTGGACCGCGCATCACTTTCGCCCCGCTCACAACTGACTTCGTGATTCGCGAATTGGGGGATGAAGGCTCCGATATGATGAATATCAATCGGATTTATCCGGCCGGAACAGGCGCCGGAATGGCCGATCTTCCGGATGGATCTCTTCCCATTGTCTTTATCCTGGCTGACGGCAACGATGATGAAGACATCGATGTCAACTCTCCCGACACATACATCGTTGACATGATGATGCTCAATGCGGCGCATCTAGTTCCAGGGGGTATATTGCCCTTGCCCGGCGTCACGGGTCTGAATTTGGGCGTCAACTACTGGGACGCTTCTACGCAGAGCGTTGTGGGTAATTCGGTTGTCTTCGTTTCTCTGATCGACGCGGTCGGCAACTTCAGCCCGAATCCCATTCCGGTATTTCTGGATATCTTTGTTCAGGATCCGGACGCTTCGAAAATCGCGGCCAGCGGCTCCTCCATCTTCGCGAACGAAGGGGCTGTGGAAGCTAAAGCGAAAGTATCGGTTTTCGAAACTGTCAACAAGACTGGTTTGATCGGTACGACCACCGCTTACAGCAACGGCGGATTCGCTTTGACCGACTTATCGATTTCAGAAGATTTCGTCTATATCCTTTCCAAGGATCAGGCTGGCAATGAGAGCAACTTGATCAAAGTGAGAGTCTCTGATCCGGTCCAAGGCATGCAGTATATGGTCTTGGATGAATTCGGCCTCGTTCATACGCCGACAGCTACAATGGGCGCAACAGGCGCAATCGCTCGCGCAATATCGAAAGTGAACGATGTCGTTTACGCTCTCTATGCGGATGGCTCAATCATGCGCATTTCAGGAATGGGCGCTTTGCCCGCCGATGATGAACTCGTGCTCGTGAAAGATGATATGGCTCGCGATATCGAAGTAATCAGCGAGAATCCTTTCCAAGCCTACGTCCTTCTCGGCAACGGTCTTGTTTTAACTTACGGAGATGTAACCTTCTTGGGCGACCTGGGCAATCCCGATCCCAACATCCCGCGCGTCACCCTTCCCGATGGGACGATGTTCAAGGATCTCAACGGCAACGGCGTTCGCGATACGGAGGATGTAAACGGCAACGGCGTATTGGATATCTCGGTCGGCATCGGCGGCGTTCTTGAAACAGAGGACACCGGCGTCGAAGGCATCGAAGGCAGCGCCGGCAATGGCATTCTTGATGAAGAGCCTCTCGTCAATCTTGATCTTGTCGAACAAGGATTTGGATTTGATATCGCTCGCGATCTGGAATTAGTCCGAGACGATTCCGGCGCTGTGAAAGGGTATGTCATCCTTGACGGGCTCGGCGTTCTCTGGCCCTTCGGCTCCGACATCGACGAACAGAACGTCCGGCCCAATGCGACCAACGGAATCGTTCAGAGAGATGAGTTCAAAAAGCTGGAATTGATCGTCGAAAATGGAAAGATCGTAGACTTCATCACGATGAATGGACGCGGCGAACTCTTCGCTTTGCCCAGCGACCAAGGCGGCGTCCTTGGAGCGGGGCCGTCTACCGATGCGGAAGTTCCGGGCGTACTTTCGGCTGATCAGTATGGACTTACGTTGTTTGGCTTCGATATCGCCCGCGACATCGAATTCAGCCAAACCGATTCCAACGGCGACGGATCGGTCGATTGGCAGGATGGCTTCTATATCCTGGACGGCTTCGGCGGCATTCATGCGGCCGGCGGCGCTGAGGATTTGGATGCAAGCCTCTTCCTCGGCCTGGATATCGCGCGAGATCTGGAATTCTAACTGATGCATCATCATTAATTCCCTCGGAGGGCAAGGCTGTAATGGCTTTGCCCTCCGTTTGTTATATCCTTCAGGGGAAATTATCTTATTTTAGAAAAAATGAATTGTTTTTCGGGAAAACTGTGCTATCATAAACGCGTTCTAATTATAAACTTGAAATTGTTTGTATTATAAATTGCTTGATGCGTAGATTTTGGGTGGAGGGAACAGAGGATGCGATATCTGTTAGAGCATCTCTCAATTCCGTCATTAAGTAGATTTTCCTATCCGCTTCCAAATTCTATCCGGCCATCAGGAATGTTTATCACATTATCATCTATATCTATGGAGTAATAATGGCGATCCTCAAAAGATCGAGTGCACGAAAGGCTTTTTGAACGGCTTTTTCACCCATGAATCGAAGAAGAAAAACCAGTTTACGGTTCAAGGTGTCGCTAGCGTGGGCTCTGGCGGCTGCGTTCATCCTTTTTTTCAGCGGATTCGCCATGATTACTATAGTAAAGATGAAGCGAATCAATGACTTAGCTGCTCATTCGCTGCATCTTTCGAAACAGATTTCTCAATTAGAACCACTTCGGCTTTACCTCACGGAAAAAAATGGCGCACCCGACAAAAAAAACGCCGAATCCTTATTGCAAATTCTATTAGAAGGCGATCCTTTTATTAATAAAGTTGTCTTAGTCGATCAATTCGGAAAAATCCCATTTACGATCCTGACGGAAAATGGAGAAATTGAATTTGAAGAAGAATCTTCCACCATGATCTCTCTCCCGTTTAAGGATTTATTGATCAACCAGAAGCCGTCTCTTGTAGAAAAAGAGTGGGAATACCGAGTGCCGCTCTCTTTCGAATCCAACATCCCTTGGGGAGTGATGAAAGTCCATTGGCGTCCCGAAGCGACTTGGAAATATTTCAGGCTTTTAAAGGGAGGAGTCGTTCATATCTCGGGGATAGGATCTTTACTGGCTTTCATGATTGGGTATTTCCTCCTTCATCGCACGTATGGAAGAGAACAGAAGCGCCTGACAGAAAACCTCTGCCTGATCAGCGGGGGGGATTTTGTTCAGCGCATCGATACGCAGTCCTATTCTCGCGGCGTCGCTGAAATTGGCGTCAACATGAATCGAATTTTACATGAATTCGAAGAAGAAAAGAAAAAATCCGAAATCCTGGATCAATCTCTGCGCCAAATTGAGCGGGGGTGTGCGGACTATCGGCGCTCCCTAAACGAACGTACAAATGAATTAGAGCGAATTCGGCGTGAAATGCGGGAATCGATGATTCATCTTTTCGAGATGCTGTGGTGCGGCATCATCATCATTGACGACCAATATAAAATTCATTACATCAACGAACAGGCCGAACGTCTGCTGCGATTTGCCCGTTTGGAAGATTCCAACCTTTCTGATGAAAAAATCAAGAACTGTTTATCGCCCCTAATCCGACATGGGAGCGTCGATGTCGTCGATGATATGTGCGTTTGGCCGCAGCCCTCTCTCGGTCAATCGGTCTCCTGCCATATTCGAGCCTCCCGGATTCCTACGGGAACAGCTGATCGCCTCTATTACCTTTTACTGCGCGATGAAGGCGGATATCCCAAACGGCATAATTCCGCCTACTTTTCCGAACGGTTATTGCTGGATTATCTCGTGCATGATTCCAGTCTGAATGATTCTTCGAGCAGCGACGAACTCGAAAGCCGTTTGATTTTAAAGGAAGATCGATTTCGGACTTGCCTGCGCCGTTTAGAAACGTTTCATGCTTTGGAAAAGGGAGAAATCGGGCCTGTCGCCTCTATACGGCTATCTACATGGCTGCGCAATCACTTCGACGAAGACAATTATTTCTCACAATATGTTCAACTCGATGCAAATGCTTTGGAATTAGATACTTCCATTCGCACTCCCGAATGTATTATCCGGGAAATGATCGATTCGATGATGATTTTGATTTGGAAACTCATTCAAGCGAATCGATCGAATCTTGATCAAGTCATGGTTCTGCGCGCTTCTGTGGATTCGAGCGGTAAACCGATGATCACGTTAACGCTTCCCGGTTTGATGAAACGAGATTCAATTCATATTCACGATCTTTTGAACGAGCGCATGCCGGCGCACCTTTCCGACGAACTGAGCGACGCTTCGTTAGAAAATCTCGAAATGGATATCTGTTACTCCCTGTTCCGATGCGTCAAACAATTGCTCCGCGCTCATATCGTCTGCGTCTACTCCGAAAGTAAAAAAATGGCGATGGTTCGCATGATTATCGAAAACCACTCTATTAGCAATGTAAAAGAAGATATGGATGTCCCCGCGGCGCAAATTACGGCTAATCGCGATTTGATTCATCAATTCTTAAGTCCTCTGTAATATCTCTCTTGCTTTTCTCTCATAAATTTAAAATCAATCGATCTATAATGAATGTTCTTGTGGATCGGATCTTTTCATTTTTATGGCTTGGAATGGATATAGCCTTCTTTGAATTTGCTGTAGGCTACGAAAAATCAAGAACTTTTGCAAAAAAACTCTTGATTCTATTTGGGTGATACGGTATAGTGAGATTCGCTTGGGAGGGTGTTTTTATAAACCCGCAGTTTTGTTAGTTCATGAAAATCGGGGTACTCTCTGCGGAGGGTTCAAATGACTTGCACGAAAAAAGATATAGTAAAAGAGGTCGCGGCTCGAACGGGATTTGATATATCCAGCGTTAAGGATATTGTTCAAACCATGTTTGACGCCATGTCGGAGGGATTGTCAAAAGACGGAAACATTGAAATCCGTAATTTTGGCATATTCAAAGTCAAGCATACGCCGGCGCGCAAGGCGAGGAATCCGAAAACCAGTGAAATCATTACGGTTCCCGCCAAAAAGCATATTAGTTTCAAGCCCGGTCAATTGATGAAAAAACGCATTAATGAAGTCTTGGATGCTGACGAATAATAGATAATGCAACATTCTGTTTTTATGTTCCGTCTTTAGGAATCTTGCGTTGATAAGATTGCGATAATGTGGGTAGGTTCCGGAAAGCATGAATGTCGAAAAGAAATTGCCAGAGAAAGTACTCCGGATTATCAAAGACATCCCCGCTATCCCCGATATTGTTGTCGCTGTCATGCAAATGACGCGCGATCCGGATGTGACCGCCAAGCAGCTTACCGATAGGATCTCCCAGGATCCGGGATTAACGGCCAATATTCTGCGTCTCTGCAATTCTGCTTATTACGGGATGCCGCGCGTGGTTTCTTCTTTGAATCAAGCGATCATGTATCTCGGCTTCCATACGATACGCAGCCTGGTGCTGACTTGTTCATTCAATCGTTTTTTTAATCCGGGCAAGCCTATTTATGGATATGTGAAAGGCGGGATTTGGCATCATTCCATCGCCTGCGCCATCGCCAGCGATTTGATCTGCAAACAAGTGCATTCCGAAGTGCATGACAGCGCTTTTACCGCAGGACTTCTGCATGACGCCGGTCAATTGGCGCTCGGTTTATCTATCAAGGATACGGCTGACACCATTATTGATCTAATGACCAATGAGAATTTGCCCGAACTGGAGGCCGAAAGAGAGGCCGTCGGTTTTACTCATGAAGATTTAGGCGCACATCTTGCAGACGCATGGAACTTTCCCGATGAATTGATCCATGCCATGCAGCATCATCATAATCCGATCGAATCCGAAACGCAGAGCGAAATGACTTCAATTGTCCACATTGCCGACGCTATTGTCCTGGATCTTGGCTGCGGCGTCGATCTGGAACAGATGAAATATCCCGTCAACCCAAACGCATTGAAAATGCTGAACAAAGATCAGGCATGGCTCGATTCGATGAAAGTCGAAGCGGCGGCGTTGATCGAAGAGCAATCCTTCCAATTCTTGCAGACTTTCGATTAATTCTTCTCATCAAGTTTAAAAGCGCGGCGCGCATTTTTGCGCGTCAGCTGCGCAATCGATTCTATATCCACATTTCGAAGCTCGGCAATTTTTTGCGCGGCGTTGATAATCATCTTGGGTTCGCATATCTTCCCTCGATAAGGGACGGGCGCTAGGTAGGGGGCGTCCGTTTCGATCAGCAGATTTTCATCCGGAACTTGCGGAACGATTTTCTGCAAATCTTTTGCGTTTTTGAAAGTCGCTATGCCCGAGAATGAGATGTAATAGCCGAATTCAACGGCCGCTTCCATTATGGTTTGCGAGGCGGTAAAACAGTGAATAATGGCCGACGCCGGAGGATTTTTGTCTAAAATCCGAAGAAAATCGTCGTCCGCCTCTCGAAGATGAATAATCAGAATCTTCTCCATTTCGCGCGCGAGATCGATTTGATGGAGAAAATATTCGATCTGTTTTTCTTTAGGGCCGACGGGATAGTGGTATTCGAGTCCGCATTCGCCGATGGCGACTACACGGTCGCCTTCGGCCAAGCGGCGCAATTCATCAATATAATGGTCCGGCGTTTTCATGACATCATGCGGCGAGATCCCGACCGACGCATAGAGCCCGGGCAGCTTCTCCGTCCATTCGACGGCCGTGCGGCTGCTGGGCAGATCAACGCCGATCACGACGCCTTCCTTGACGCCCGACCGATAGGCTTCCATCCACACTTCGGCCTCGCGATTTTTAAAATCTTCATGGTTTAAATGAAGATGGCTGTCAAATAGAATGATTTCATTGTTCATGATTAATTATGTATTACGTAAGAGAAATAAGATGCGGGATCGAAGCCGATGGTTAATTTCATGCCGATTAGAAATAAAATGGCGTATATCACCCCCGTGAAGATCTTTTCATTGATGCGCTTATTCATCCAAACACCCAAATAAGTTCCTACCGGTACGAAAGGCAGAAGAAACAGGCTTTGCCTCATGCTGTCAAAATTGATCATATCATGATAAGCATAAGGTACTAATTTTGTTGCATTGACCGCCGTAAAAAAGAAAACCGTAGTTCCAACAAAGAGCCTGCGCCCCAAATGTTGCGGAAGAAGAAACATCGTGGCGGGCGGGCCGCCGGCGTGGGCCAGAGTGGAGGTTATCCCGACGCTGAAGCCGAAAAGCCAGCCATGCCAGGCTTGAGGCTTATAGGCTTCTAACCTCTTGAATATCCGAATCTTGATTATCTCATAAATCACAAAAGCGATGGATATCGCGCCGATCATGACTTGAAGATATTCGTCTGCTTTTTTCCCTTCGATCATTCCCAAAAAAAGTCCGCAAACGGCGATTCCCAAAATCGCTCCGGGCAGCAGGCGGATCAAGTTTTGCCGATCGAATGTGTTTCGATAATGAAGGATCGCAAAAAAGTCGCAGGCGCATAACAGGGGAAGCATGATTCCCAACGACGCTTTGGGATCGCCTGTGGCGATGATAAACATCGGTACGGCGGCGATTCCCACCCCTCCTCCAAAACCCGCTTTGGCGACGCCGATCAAAATCACGGCTAATGGCGCAAGAATGTAGTAAATCATAAAGCATCCATGAGTTTTAATGTGGGAATCATGTTGTACACGGATTTGGGCGAAAAAACAATATCCCCGAAAGAAGATGGGCATGTCAGTTGCATTATAGAGAACAAAACATGAATTCAGGCATCGATGCCGGCAAAATTTGCCGCATTGGATGTTCTTTGAGGCAAAATCTAGCGAATCGATTTGAAATAGAACATGGTTACTCTCTTCGGTATTATTCATGTTGGATCGAGCGGCTTATCGGCGGCGCAGGCCGGTTTGAACGTGACCGGCAACAATATTTCAAACGCCGATACTGAAGGATATTCCCGGCAAAGAATCGATCAAATTTCCAGCGACTCTATCATCCTGTCGAATGGAGCAATGGGGCAGGGCACGGAAGTGGTTTCGGTGGAGCGGATTCGGGACATGCTTTTGGAAAGTCAGATCAATAACGCCAAAAGCGATCAAAGTTATTATGAGAAACTTGATATAATTTATAATCAATTAGAAACGATTTTGAATGATCCCCTTAATTCCGTTTCGGACGACGCCGAACAAAATTCGACGAGCGGATTAAACAACCTGCTCGCTCAGTTTTTTGACGCATTCAATGCATTATCCACTTCGCCGGAATCGCCTGAAACTCGCATTACAGTGATAGAAGCGGCGGAATCGCTGGCGAATGAATTTTCGACGATTTCGAGAGATTTAGAATCCCTGCTCGAAGATCTAAACAGCGAAGTCAAGGATGTTGTCGCCGGCATTAACCGGAAAACAAGTGAAATCGCTTCATTAAACAAACAGATTTCCGCCATCGAGAATGGAAGCCGGGTGAACGCCAATGATTATCGCGACCGCCGCGATCAACTTATCAATGAACTGTCGGAACTTATTCCCATATCGACGACCGAAAATTCCAACGGTTCAGTGAATGTCGCGCTGGCCGGTCAGAAACTTGTCGACAACAATTCTCATACTCCTTTGCAACTCGAAATAACCGATTCCGGAGAGACCGGCGTTCGCGTAGGGAAAAATGGATTGGATGTAATCAATAATCAGATTCGAGAGGGAAAACTGGGAGCGATATTTGAAGCGCGGGAAGAGATTCTTCCAACGCTGCTACATGAAATCGATCAATTGGCGCAAGGCATCATCGTTGAAGTCAATCAAATTGTCAGCCGGGCGTCCGGCATAGAGGGATATCAGAGCGTGGAAAGCCATTTTGATTTTCCCGGTGGATCCGGCAAACCGGGCGCTTTGATGACTTTGGAGAAGATTTTTGCACAATCGGCGCAAGCAGGCGGCGGCGCGAACTCGGATCTCATACAGGACGGTTCGTTTTCCATTCGCATTGCCGATAAAGAGAACCACACTCTCGATGATTTCGAAGTGTCTGTTGAAAAATCCGATACGTTGTACGATCTCGTTCAGCGAATCGATAGCAGCGACGGCGTTGTGCAGATGGCGCGCTCGGCGCTGAAATTCGATCCCATCTATACAAAACAAGCCTCATCCGCGATCGGCGTCAGGCAATCGGACATTGATCAGCCTGTCTCTTCTTTAGCCGTTTTATCCGGCGCCGCCATCGCAGAGACGCCCGGTTCTTACTCTTTCGAGATTCATCTCCGGAACGTTTCCGGCGGCGCCGTGGATGGAGACGCTTCGACGCCGGAAATCGATCCATTTATCGTGACGATTGACGGCGATATGACGCTCGATGATATCGCGGCGGCGGTTGAAAGCGCAGGAGGCGGTCAATTACGGGCTCAGTTGGCATCCAGTCCGAGCGATCCGAATAAAGTAATTTTACAGATCAATGGCGTTCAAAAAGGCTCTTCGATTTCAATTCAAAACGATTCGTCGGGATTGATTGAAGCGCTTGATTTTGGATTGACCGATCCTTCCAAGCCTTTGGTCGGGGGGAGCGCTTCCGAAGCCTCGACTTTCTTTAGCGGTTCGTCATCCGATTCGCTTTTGGGATCGGGGAGTCCGAGTTTCAACACGGTTTTCTCTGCATCCTCGCCGGCAGTCGTTGGAGAAGGGACGTTTGAATTGGTCGTCGTCAACGATCAAAACAAATTGGCCGCGTCGGAGACGATCACGATTTCATCCTCGGGAATTTCCACCTTGGATGATCTGGCGAACGCCATCGAATCGGTCAATTCCCATCTTTCCGTCGAGATTACTGACGAGAAAGAAATGATTATCCGCGCCTCCAACAATTACACGTTCTTTTTCCAGAACGATGAAACCGGTTTGATCGACGCCATGGGCTTTTCGGATATCGACGGATACGGACAAATCGGCGGCCAGCCATTTCAGGATGGATCCTTTGAAATTGTCGTGGTCAATGAGGGCGGCGTTGTAACAAATATCGTGGAAGCGCCGGTGCATGCGGATCCTTCTTATAACGGAGGATTGTATTCGCTCAATGACATCGTGGATCAGATCAATCAGTCGCTCAGCGCCGCCGGAGCGCCGCTCAAGGCTTCCCTTGTGGAAGATCCGACCGATCCCACACGAAATCAATTACAGATCACCGCGGAGGAGGGATATGAATTCACCTTCCGCAGCGATGACAGCCTGCTGCTCTCTGCGCTGGGATTCATGGATGGAGCTGTTTTGGAAACTGACGGAGGCAATCCGATTTTAGGAGCGGAAAATGTCGTCGCCGTCGGCGATTCCATTGGAGGTTTGGTCCGGGCGGAAATCAACGAAGAAGGGAATATCAAGATATCGACGTCCGGGTCAAATCAATTAACTTTCACAGGGGATGACAGCAATTTTCTGGCGGCGGCGGGAATTAATGCTTTATTCACAGGCGACTGCGCCGGTTCGATGAGCGTCAATGAGGATATGATCGAGAATTTCAATCTTCTCGGCGCTTCCGCCAATGGCGCCCAGGGCGGCAACGAGGCGGCGCTGGCCGTCGCGGAATTGCAGAACAAGACTGTTTTCAAGAACATGACATTGAATGACTATTATCGCACGATCATCGCCAAACTCGGCAGCGAGGGAAATCGAACCGATCAATTGCGGCAGTCGTGCAATGATATTCTCACGGAGTTGGAAACTCTCCGCGAACAGGAATCGGGCGTCTCGCTCGATGAAGAGTCGATCAATATTATCCGCTATCAACAAGCCTATCAGGCGGCGGCGCAGTTCATAAAGACCATCGATGAATTAATGGATGTGGTCATCAATCGAATTGGCGCTTGATGCAGCCCGTAAACAGGATGGATCATTATCATGGTTCGAATAACACAAAGTCTTTTAAGCAGCCAATCGCTTTTTTATTTGCAAAACAATATTCAACGCCTTTCCAATATCCAGAATATTCTTTCCACCGGCAAGCAAATCAATGAACCGAGCGACGATCCCTCCGCCTATTCTTCGGCGCTGAGTCTGCGCACGTCGATTCTCCAGGGGCAGAGTTATCAGAGCAATCTGGAGTCGGCGCGCAGCATGTTGGAAATGACAGAATCAACTTTAAACACGGTGACGGAGACTCTTCAAACGATTCGGGAAATGGCGGTGCAGGGCGCCAGCGACATCGGCGCGGATGCGCGGACGTCGTTGGCGATCGAAGTCAGAGAACTCTATGATTACATTCTGGATCTGGCTAACACTACTTACAACGGCCAGAATCTTTTCGGCGGCAGCTGCACGCAGGGGCAGGCGTTTTCCGTCCAGGGAGGCGTCGTGATCTACAACGGCGACGATGATCAACGGCAGGTGTTAATCGGCAATGCGTCGAAAATCACGACGAACATAACGGGCGCCGACGCCTTTTTGCATACAACCAATCAAATTACGGGCGCCGTCAGCCTCAAAGATGCGAGCGCCCCTTTGTCGGAGCAATTAAATCTTGTCAATTCCGGGTTTCCCAATACGCCGTCGATCCCGGATAAACCGGCCTCTTCGAGAATCGATCCTTCGCCGAATCCCGCTAACAATCCGAACGATAAATCCAATCGATACGCGACGTTTCAAATCTATAATACGGAAATTCGAGTCGATCTGAGCGTCGATTCGCTGGAAGACGTGGTGAATCGCATCAACGCCGTCGTCCCCGCCGTCGAGGCGAGCATCAATGATCAAAATCGTCTTGTGATTTCTTCGAATCGATCCGAATCGCTGCAACTGCAGGATGGAGCGCGTTCGATTGGATTCGAAGGCGATCCACCTTCGGGCGTCAATCTGTTGAGCGCTTTGGGCATGAATCAACGGATCGAAAGTACGCGGTTGTTCAATCAGGGCTATCCCGCTTCCAATCCATTGATAGACAGTGCGGCCGATCCCGCTCCGGCGCGCAGCGCAGTCCAAGTGGAGGCGAATTCCTTTTTGTTTGCCGGCGCCAATACCGGGCCGGATCATTCTCCCGACTCGTCTTTCGGAGACAACCTGGCCTTAACCAATGTGGATGAAAACGGCAATGACGCCTATCTGATCAACGGAAATCCCGATTTCATCAATCAAATGGAAGCCTTGCGCATCACCATCGACGATGAAGTCATCGATGTGGATTTGCGCGCGTTGACGCAGGGGTATGATTTTGACGGGATTCAAGGAAATGAAGACGACGTCGCCGGCTCGACGATTGACGATCTTTTGGATTTGATCAACAATCACCCGCAACTGGATGGCCGGATTACGGCGTATATCAACGCGGCCGGCAGCGGAATCGAACTGTCGGCGGCCGGCAGCGTAGACAATTTTCAGGTGGAGAATGTGCGTTGTCTTTTCGGACGCGACATCACCAGGCAAGTGGAGATCGATCCGGTTACAGGCCAAGCGTCAGTCGTTGACGCCGGCGAGATCACTTTGAATACCAGACTGGACGATCTGCCGGGCGCGCTGGTTGACGAAGACCGCGGCAGCCGAGGCATACGACGCACGCTGGCCTCCGCGGCGGAAAATGAAAACTATTTGAATTGGGGATTGATCTCAATCAGCAACGACGGAAAAACCGCCGCCGTCGATTTGAGCAAAGCGGAAACCATCGGCGATGTGATTAACGCCGTCAATGATTCAAAGGTCGGCGTGAAAGCGAAAATTAACGCTTCGGGAACGGGGATCGATATCGTCTCCATAACGGGCGGCGGCAAGTTGAGCGTCGTTGATTTATATGACAGCACGACGGCGCGCGATCTGGGCTTGTTTCAAAATTCCAAATCGGCGCGCATCGCATCTCATGGAGGAATTGATGAAACAGACGCTATAGCGAGCGCATTTCCGCCCGCGGTGAGCGGATCGTTTGAGATCGAGGTTCGCGACGCCGCCGGCGCACTGTTGGAAGTCTATACGATCGACGTGGACGCGAGCGTTCCCGGCGGCGATACGCTAAAGTCGCTCGCCCGGAAAATCGATGAAGCCGACGGGCGATCCGGTTCGAGCGCGGGCTTGATATCGGCTTATATCCAAGACGGCGCATTGAATATCGTCAGCAATTACAATGAACACACTCTTTCCATCGATCCCGCCAATGATACAACGGGGACGGATGCATCTTCGCGCATCACGAATCTGCTTGGGATCAATCAATACACGTTTACGTCCGAAGCGGAAACGGAAAACTACCCGCCCTATACAAGCGCGCAAAACACTGCATCCATTCTTGGGATCAATCAGCAGGGAAGCGTGAATGAGATTCAAGGAAGCAACCTATTCAATACGATTCAAACCCTGGAGCTCGCTTTGCGGGAGGATGATGACGAAGGAATTTCTCAGGCGCTTAAAAACATCGACGCCGACTTGGAAGCGATTTTGAACAGCCGAACGGCGCTGGGCATCCGGCTGAATCGGCTCGATTCGGCCCAAAATGATTTAATAAATCGCGAAGGTTTTTTGCAGGATGGATTATCCAATATTGAAGACGCCGACTTGGCGGAGGCGATCACGAAGTATACGGAAGCCGAAAACGCTTACTCGGCGGCGCTTCAAGTTTCTTCTCGCGTACTTCAGAAGTCGCTGCTGGATTATCTTTCCTAAAAGCCCTAATCCATACCAAAAAATCCGGTTCGAGAAATCTAGCAAGCCGGATTTTTTCTTGGATTTCAGCAGAATTACATCATGCCCATGCCCAACTGGCGGGAGATGGCCAACGCTTCCTCCGCTTCATGGATCATTCCTTTTTTGACAAAGATGCGTGAAAGATTGGTGTACATCAGCGGCTCGCGCGGATCGAGTTCAACGGCTTTTTTTGCAGATTCCAACGCTTTGTCCAAATCGCCCATCTGCTGATGCGACATAGAAATAGCCATGTGAATTTCTCCGTCGTCGGGATCGATTTCCAGGGCTTTTTCGTATTCCACGATCGCTTCCTGGTTTTTCCCTTCGCCGAATAAATCGAGGCCCTTGTTGTAATGTTCTTTTTTGGCGTCCATGAATCGCTCCTGTGTTTGTTTAATACCGAATAAGTGTAGCACAGATGCAAATTCCCGCCAGCGCGTCGTATTTTTCCGGGGAATTTCACCAAGGCGGAAGTTTTTTTGATACAGCAATCTGATCAGTCGGATTATATCCGCTTGGCTTATTGGCGTGTACGAAGTTCATCTCCGCGTTTGAGCGCTTCCATGGTATCCTTGGTTTTGGAATTCATTTTGGTTTTTGTGTTCTCACAAGTCCAAGCAACAATATCAACGAAATTAGAATCATGAAGAAGCAAACTGTATGTTTGATTGTCTTATTGCTGGCCGGATCTTTTCTGCTCCGGTTTGCAGGGCTGTCTTCCAATCCTCCCGGATTCTTTCGCGATGAAGCGGATAAAGGGTATACCTCCTATTGCCTCCTGCAGGCGGGTCAGGATCAATCGGGGCGGTCTTGGCCGCTGTTCGTACAGGCCATGAAGGTCACGACGTCCGCCGTGTATCAGTACGTGGATTTACCTTTTATCGCCGCGTTGGGATTGACCGAACAAGCCGTGCGGCTGCCCGCTTGTCTGGCGGGCGTTCTGTCTGTCTGCGCATCGTTTCTATTGGCTCGATCGTTATGGGGAACGGCTGCCGGTTTGTGGGCCGGCTTGTTTGTCGCTTTGTCGCCCTGGAGCCTGCTGCTCAGCCGCTGGGCCAATCAATCGATCTTGCTTACCTTCAGCATACCGCTGGGAATTTACTTGTTCGTTCGGCAAAAAGAACGCCCCTTTCCCTCGATTCATCATTCCTGGGCGGCGTCCTGCTGCTTTTTGCTCGCGCTGTATACATACGCGCCGGCGCGAATGTATATACCGGTTTTCTGCGTTTTGATTTGGCTGGCGTCGCTGTCGCGCGTGTCGTTATCCCGGGAGCATCGCAGATCGTTTTTTCTGTCCGGATCGATTTTCTTCACCGTCTTCGCTGTGGGATGCATCCCATTGGCGCATCATCTTCTCTATGAAAGCGCGGAAAGCGGAGCGCGGCTTTCGCAAATCACCATCCATGACGGGCAGTCGCTGTTTTCCATGATTCGCGAATGGATCGGCAACTATTTTCTTCATTTTTCGCCGGGATTTTTGTGGATTAGAGGCGATGAAAATCTTCGCCACAGCACAGCGCTTTTCGGGCAGCTGCACATCTATCTCATCCCGCTGATTCTTATGGGCTTGGTGCGCGCATTAAAAACGCGTTCGCGGATCGATCGCATTTTACTTATTTGGCTTTTTATGTTTCCCATCGCCTCCGCTTTCACCCGCGAGAGCATCCCGCATGCGCTGCGCAGCGTGTTCGCGGTTCCGGCGTTTCATGTGACGGCGGCGTATGGATTAACCGCCTGGCGCGAGTGGAGGCCTTGCCTGGAAAAGCGATTCTCGGTCGATGGAGTCAAAGCCGCCGTGCGATTGTGGACGGCGGCCTTGATCCTGCTGCCGGCGATTCATCTCTACGATCTCTTTTTTCAATATCCCCGCTATGCGGCCATGGATTGGGAATACGGCTACAAGGAGGCGGTCGAATGGTGGAAGACGCATCGCGCCGAAGCCGACAGTGCGCTGGTCTCCGGATTGGCGGAATATCCTTACGTCTTTTTCCTGTTTTACGATGAATATCCTCCTGAACAATGGATCGCCCGTCAGCGCATCGACGGAGTGGAGTTTGTTCCGACGGGGCGGCCGACGCAGTCTGTTCTGAATCCCGAAGAAGGGCGGGTGTTGTATTTGCTTCGGCCGGATGAACTGCAGATGGCCATGCCCGACGCGGTTATTCAACTGCCGACCGGCGAAGCGATCTGGAAATGGGTGGCTTGGGGGAAGCGCCGAGAGTAGGAAGATCGCAACGGCGGCCTTTGCGTCTTTGGATCTGCAAAGTATATATAAAAGATAGGAATTTAATAAAAACAATGGAAAGTAATATTTAATGGATATTTATCAAATCGCTCAGGAAATGCGGCCGGTCATGTATCAAGCCGGCGAAATCGCGAAGAAATACTTTTTGAATGTAAAAGCCGAACGGAAGGCCGATCACAGTTTTGTCACCAAGGCCGACCGAGAAGTCGAAACTTTTTTGAAAGAAGAAATTCATCGTCTCTTTCCCGATCACGGCGTGCTCGGGGAGGAATTCGGCGAACATCAACTGGATGATTCGGACAGTGTTTGGGCCATCGATCCCATCGACGGCACGGCGCCCTTCGTTTATGAATTGCCGGTGTGGGGCGTCTCGGTGGGGCTTCTTCATAAGCGTAAAGGCGTGTTGGGATTCGTTTATCTACCGGTAATGGATGAAATGTATTGGGCGGTTGCGGGCGGTCCGGCGTTTGTGAACGAGCGGGAAATTCAAGTTTGCGAGCCGCGCGACATGGGGCGCGGAACCTGCATCGTCGCTCCCTCCATCACCTTCCGCGGTTTGGATGCGCAATACGAGGGCCGGGCGCTGGCGTTTGGATCGGCGGCGGCGCATATCTGCTATGTGGCAAGGGGCAAGATTCAGGGAGGCGTTTTAATGAAAGTGCGCCTCTGGGACATCGCCGCAGCCGCAGTGGTTCTCGAAGCGGCCGGCGGCGAGTTGATCTACCTTTCCGGAGATCCGGTCGATTTGGGAGCATTATTGGACGGCAGCCGCGTCCGCGAACCATTCTGCATCGGCCGGCCCGAAAACGCCCGTCAACTGACGAAACTTATTAAGGATATTGAGTAAGATTCACTTTAGTCTCGAAAGCAAGGAAGCATTCTCGTTGGATTGCTTCCAACGCTCTCGAGGCATCATTTCATGAAAGACGCTACTTTTTTATCCGGCCCCGATCAGGAGTCGGATTTTTTTATCGCGACGCGTACCAGGTTATTGATGTCGGTTTTTGTGAGACCTTTGGTGAGCGTCAAAGAGGCTGAATAGATTATCATCCCTATGAGAATGGATGCGTACCACGGCCAATCGAGCCAGGACAGCGCTGCATACATCAGCAGACAGGAAAACAGAATGGAGGCGTAGCGCCGCCATTCTTGGAGGACATGAAAATCGCGCGTGTAGATCAGCATCAGGATGCAGTACAAGCCTTGCGTTAATACGGTTACTACTGAAGCGCCGTACGCGCCGTAATAATAGATGGCCGGAATGTTGAAGAACGCATTGCAGAAAAGCCCCCAGGCGCTCGCTCGAACATTGAGATGCTGGCGGTTCGCGGCGTTGAGAATCGTGCCCAGCAGGAAATTGGCGTAGATAAAAGGAAGCGACAAGAGCAGCAGCTTAAACACGAATCCCCCCGGCGCCCCCAGTTCAGGCGTGAGCCACAGCATCATCTCGTCGGCGACGCACAATCCCCCAATCGCCATGGGCAGACTCATCAGCAGCAAGCCGCGAAGAAGCAGCGCGGCCGATTCTTGAAACGGCCGTTTCTCGTGAAAAAGTTTGGAAAAGACGGGATAGGCGGAGATGGCGATAACCTGAGGAAACAGAAACAAGCCTTCCAAAAATCTGTAGGGAGCGCGATACAATCCCGTCTCGGCGTCGCCGCGAATCCAGTTGACCATGGCTGTGTCTTCGCGATGAAGCAGCAGAATGCAGGCGGCGGACAACCCGATGGGGACGGCTCGCTTCTGCCATTCGATCCAATCCTGAAGGGTATAGGCGGTTTTTCGGATGCCGAAGCGAGTGAGGATGACGTACATATAAACGGCCAAGGCGGCCAGAGAACCGGCTGTATAACAAAGGACGATGACGGGCAGGCTGGGAAGAAGGTATAAAACCAGAATGGCCAAGCCGATGTGGATGATTTTGTCGATGATGTTGGCTAATCCCTCATAAGCCATCAATTCGAAGCTGCGTACGATGGCGCGCGCCAGCATGATATTCATCACTACGATAAGATATGTCAGCGAGCTGATGAGCAGGAGCCAGGTATGCCCCGGTTGAGCCAGCATGCGCATAACCAGCGTCATGAAGACCGCGCTGAAAAGAGACGCTGCCAGACGGAAGGTCAGAAGCGGATAAAGATAGCGCTGTAATTCGTCGCGTCGCCGGGCGATTTCGCGAGTGACAGTCTGCTCCAGTCCAAAATCGATCAGCACGCTGAAAATGATGGCCATCTCGATGAAATATTCGATGCGTCCGAACTGCTCTTTACCGAGAATGTCGACGGCCAGCACGGTGTAAACGAGCAGCAGCATTTTGCACAAGATCCCGCTGACTGCGAGGATCGCACTATAGCGGGTGATGCGCGCGCCGATGCCGTGCTCTTCAGGATTGTGATTCATAAAAGAGTCCTATAGAACGAACAGAGATCGCCGGCAAAACGATCCCATGTGAAACATTGAATGGCGCGCTCGCGGCCGGCGTGACGCAGCCGGTTCCTCGCCGGAGCGCAATCGCGAAGACGGACGATTTTTTCAACGAGAGATTGTAGCGAGTTTTCTTTGAAGATCAGACCTGCGCCCCCGATCGCTTCGGGAATGGCGCCGGAACTGGATCCAATCGTCGGAACGCCGCAAGCCATCGCTTCAATCGCGGCGCGGCCCAGTTGTTCGCTCCAGCCTTCCGTCGTGCGCGACGGGAGAACAAATACATCCATCTGCCGGAGAAATTCCGGAATTTGACGCTCCGGCATAGGCGGGCGCCATTTGATGCGATCGGCGATTCCCAGTTCGCGGCATCGTTCCTGCATCGTTCCTTGGTCTTCGCCCGAACCGGCGATTATCAGATGAAGATCGGGCAATGCGGCCGCCGCTTCGATCAGCAGATCGACGCCTTTCATATAGAGAATTCTTCCTACGTAGCCGGCGGTGAACGGTCGATTGGGAATGAGGTCCTGCGTATTGTCATTAAAGAAGAACGAAGGGATTCCATACGAGGCGGTCAGGATGGGCTTCGAAAATCCTTTTCGCAGCAAAACGGCTTTTGCGCTCTGGGTTGCGCAGACGGCTGCCGTGGATCGATGATGGAGAATCTTGTCGATCATGCCGTACAGCCATGAGGCGCGCGAGGGGTAAGTCCAAGGGCGGTAGATGGTTTCCCACGTATAAAACAAGATGCGGGCGGTTGGCGCGTAGACAACCGCCGCCATAACGGTTTGCCAGGCGGAGATCGACCAGGGCTCCTCCAAAAGTTGGATGACGTCCGGTTGGGAGGAGGCGAGCGCACGGTTTAATCCGGCGCTGTATCCTGCCCGAGCGTAGTAATCCTTGAAAAACATGGCTCCGATATGCGCGGCGTACGGGCAGTCTTCGGGCGGATTCCAGACGACTTCCCGGCCGTTCTCGATCCAGCGGCGAGGCCCCAAGACGTGGAGATCAACGCTCGGGCGTTCGGCGATGGCTCGGTGCCGTTCGTGGGACGATTCCAAACCTGCGGTTTTGTCGACAATCAGAATGCGCATATTTGATAAAAACTGCTTATTGTTCGTTGTTTCGGCGATCATGTTCAGCCTACTGCAAATCGCTTCAAAAATCAGCCGCCGCGGATAAACGGCCGCATGTTCGGTTTCTCCCGTCTGCAGAGTATGATAATCCAATCTGACGATGGGATTTCTTTATTATGCAAAACAGCCGAACATTCGATCCAGCCGTCTGGCGCCGAAATCTGCAGGCCTTGGAGCGCCGCGATCCCTCTTTAGCGAAGCGCATCTACGAAGCGCCTCTTTCCGACCGATATGTGACGGCCTGGGCCGCCGACGGCTCTCTTATCATAGGAAAAGTCTTGGAAAACGGTCAATCGATCGCATTGTGCCACGTCGCGCATCCCCGCGAAGAAGCGGAGCAATGGGCGATGAATCTAGGCGAGGCGATGCGCCAAAACGCCCATGTCCTGCTGTTGAGCTTCGGCGCAGGGCATCATCCTCTGGCGCTTTTCCGGCTGTCGGACGCCGGTACATTCATTTGGATCGTCGAGCCGGATCCCGCCTTGATTAAATTGGCGTTTCACGGAATGGATTTTACCGACTTGATCCAGTCTAAGCGAGTGCAATTTGCGGTTGGACTGCCGGAGCATGAAGTCGCCCGACTTTTGTTTACGGGGCCGGGGGGGAATCGAATGAAAGCCAGCGGCATTCGCCTGGCTTCGACCGGCGTCGCGCGCCAAGTGAACGCCGGCTATCTGGAGGGATTGAAGCAAGCGATCCAGGAGGCCATTCAAATGGAGCGCTTGAAATTCAAAACATCCGAAGCGCAGGGCGTCGCGATTCTTCAAAACGTGCTGGCCAATCTTCCCGCTGTTCTTCGAGGCGCTCCCTGGAAGCGATTGATCGGTGCGGCGCCGGGCGTCCCTGCGGTTGTCATTGCGCCGGGGCCGAGTTTGGAGGAGGCGATTCCGCAACTTGCTTTCGTGCGACGCCGGGTTCTTTTTTTCGCCGTCGACACCGCCCACCGCATTCTTCATCAAAAGGGAATCAAATCCGATTTTGTTGTCAGCCTCGATTTTACGGAACTGAATACGAGGCATTTTGAGACGATTCAGCGCGACGAAGCGATGCTGCTCGCCTTCCCCGGCGTCCATCCTGCGATACCCCAAAAATACGAAAGCCGGACGTTTTTTTTCAATCATGCGGGATCGATCGACATGGCGCCCGGCGCCGGCCCGCTGCTAGCTTCGCTGCATTCGCTCGGAGGTCTCGGCGAGTTGGCTTCGTACGGATCGACAGCGCATATCGCCGTGCATGCGGCTCGCATGATGGGCTGCAGCCCTATCATTTTAGTCGGCAGCGACTTGTCTTTTCCTGATGAAAAATGGTACGCCCAAGGCGCCATGCAAAACGAATTGCATCAGCCGGATCGTGAAAATGAGACGCTGCTCGAAGTCGAAGCCAATGATGGGGGAACGGTTCGAACAAGCGGACTTTATAAATATTATCTGGACGCATTCGGCGACTTGATTCGCGGATGCGCCGCGCCCGTCGTGAATACATCGCCGAAAGGAGCGCGAATCGGGGGAGCGCAATGGATGCCGCTTCCGGAGGCTTTGTCAAAATTTGTACGCCGGTCGTTGGATTTGTCGTTCCTGGCGAAGCGTTTGCGCCCGAATTTGGAGGAAAAGCGCGAATCGCTCATTGACGAATTAAAAACGCTGGCCTCGAACTGCGAAAAGAGCGCCGAAAAACTGCAGGCGATTCTGGATCATTTGCAATCTTTGAACGCTTCGTCGCCGGCGCTTCGCCAAGAAGTTTTGGCGAGTATGAAAACATTCTCGAAAGTTCTGAACGAACAACCGGTTGTTTTCAATTTATGTCTTCCTCTATGTTCAAGATCGACGTTGGCTTTTCTGGGGGGATCGCAGGGAGCCAGCGGAAATCCAACCGCCTCGAATCAAACAGCTTATGATCGCTGCCGGGATTTTTTGCAGGATATCTTGAATGCGTTGAACTTGAACGCCCAATCCATGAAGAAAGCGGCCGCCGATGTTTCCAATGACCGCTAAATCAATCCAATAAAATCTCTAATTTTTTTGATTTGCGGGGGGCGTTGAGAAAAAAACTTACGAATACCAAAATCGAAGATATACTTCATAATGGCATCCGTTTAAGAAAAGCGTTGCTTTTTCGTTTTTTCAACGTTTTATAGATATACCAACTCGAAATTTGTCCGCCTAATTCCTGAATAAATTTCTTTGGAGATCGAGATGAAAAGCATCGGATGAGTCGCTTCATCTCATTGATCATGTTGAAGTCAGGCGTTCGAGTTTTACAGGCAGCTGAAAGGAAACCCTGGAGTTGTGTTTTGCATCTCCGGTGATAGACTACCATGAATCTTACGCTTCGGGAGTATTTAATGCCTAATCGGAATGCGCGTTTAGCCATCAACCGCCGCGGTTTTGGCTTGAAAGAAGCCGTCGCGGGGAAACTGGCGCAGGAATACAAGAGCGAGTTAGTGAAGAGCCTGCGCGAGCACGGATCCACCCTGCTATTCTCGGATTTACAGATCCTCTTGGCCAAAGAGTTTGGATTCTGTTACGGCGTGGATCGCGCCGTCGATTACGCGTATGAAACGCGCAAAAAATTTCCCGACCGCATCATTTATATCACCACGGAAATCATTCATAATCCCCGCGTCAATCGGAAGTTGCGCGAGATGGGCATTCGCTTTTTGAGCGGGTGCCAATCAGAAAATTATCAGTTCAGCGATGTCAAAAAAGAAGACGTCGTCATTCTTCCCGCTTTCGGGGCGAGCGTGAACGATATGGAGCGGCTTGTCGACATTGGCTGCACCTTAGTGGATACGACCTGCGGTTCGGTTATGAATGTTTGGAAGCGGGTCGAACGCAACGCCAAAGATGGCTTCACATCCGTTATTCATGGCAAGTACTATCATGAAGAAACCATCGCCACCAGCTCGCGCGCTCTTCAATTTGACGGGAGATATCTAGTCGTCCGCGATGAAAAAGAGGCGCAGATCGCCTGCGACTACATTTTGGAAAAAGGAGACCGGGCTTTGTTCCTCGAGCATTTCAAAAACTCGGTCAGCCCCGGCTTCGATCCGGATCGCGATCTCCAGCGGGTGGGCATTGCCAATCAAACCACCATGCTCAGCAGCGAGTCGATGCACATCTCCAAGATGATCGAGCAGGCGATGTGTCAGCAGTATGGCGAAGAGAATATTCAAGAACATTTTCGGGCGTTCGATACAATCTGCAGCGCCACCCAGGAGCGCCAGGACGCCATCATCGAAATGGGGCAGAAAAAACCGGATCTTATCATTGTCGTCGGGGGATATAACAGCAGCAACACAAACCATCTCAGTGAAATCGGTTCTCGTTTTGCTCCGACCTACCATATTTGCGAGTCCGATTGCATCATTTCCACCTCCGAAATCCGTCATAAACTTTACGATCAATCCGAAGAAATGGTGACGCGGGATTGGCTTCCCGCCGGGCCGGTCAAGGTTGGAATCACTTCCGGCGCCTCCACCCCCGACAAAGTGGTGGAAGAAACCATGATTCGCATCCTCGCCTGTCGAGGCCATAATCTGCAAGAAGCTTTGGCCCTGCTTCAATCCCCCGGATTGAATTGATCGCATCCTCCATCGGCGCGGCGCTCGGAGCGTTTTCTCTCCGCCTCAGACGGCTTCTCCGTTCGCCGGATCCTCGCATTGATTGAGTGGATCCATTCAATTTCCCGCCTGTTTTTTCTTGTTGGATTCCTGCTGTTTCAAACACGAAATCTATATTCCGATTGGAAAGCGCTTCAATCATTGGTATACTACTTTGTCTTTACTCTAGGCTGAACGAGAATAATCGTGAATGTTGAATGCGAAGAGTTCAAAGGAAAATTGATCGCCGTAGAAGGGATTGACGGTTCGGGAAAATCAACCCAAATCTACCTGGTCAAACGCTGGCTGGAACTGGCCGGCCTGAAAGTATTTTTTACGGAATGGAACTCGTCGCTTCTGGTTAAAAAAGCGACCAAAAAAGCCAAGAAGCGCAATCTCCTCACGCCGACGACCTTCAGTTTGATTCATTGCACCGACTTCACGGATCGATACGAACGGCAGATTCTTCCTTTACTGGAAGCGGGCTTCATCGTCTTATGCGACCGGTATATTTATACTGCGTTCGCCCGCGATGCGACCCGCGGATGCGATCGCCGCTGGCTGCGCAATCTGTATGCGTTCGCCGTAAAACCGGACATTACCTTTTTCTTCCATGCGCCTCTGGATGTAGCTGGCGGACGAATCTTGGCGGGGCGCCCTCAGTTGAAATACCACGAAGCAGGCATGGATCTCAACTTGTCAGACGATCCATACAAAAGCTTCGCCCTTTTCCAGGAAATGATCCATCAGGAATATGTGAAGATGATCGATGAATTTGGATTCGATGTCATCGATGCGACTCAATCGATTCCTGACATGCAGGAGAAGGTGCGTGATGTGATCTGCGAGCGCATCGATCTTGCTTCTCCCTGCTGGAGGCTCCATCAATGAACGCCGTTAAGAAAAAAGGGAAGCGGTTTTACGGCGCCGGCCTCCCCGGCGTCAATCTCAACCATCTGACGGGGAAATTGATCGTCATCGAGGGGGCGGACGGCTCGGGGCGATCGACTCAAGTGGAACGGGTGCGGAATTTTCTGGAAGAAAAAGGATATGCGACGGCGCCGGTGGGGCTGCGCCGTTCTACCTTGGTAAGTCGAGAACTGGAGCGAGCCAAAGAAGGCAATACTTTGTGCAAGCGTACCATGACCCTCTTTTACGCCACCGATTTTTGCGATCAGTTGGAAAATGTCATCATTCCCGCTTTGCGCGCGGGTTTTGTGGTTTTAGCCGACCGCTATATATATACTCTTATGGCGCGCGCCTTGGTTCGCAACATGGAGCAGAAATGGCTGGATTCGCTGTATGGCGTCGCCCTTGTTCCCGATAAGGTTTTTTATCTTCGCGTGAGTCCGAGAAACTTGATCGAGCGTAATTTTCATCATAAAGAAACCTTAGACTACTGGGAATCCGGCATGGATATTGGATTGTCGCAGGATTTATTCGAAAATTTTTTGCGATACCAACGCAAAATTCAGCGGGAATTCAGTAAAATGCAGGAACGCTTTGGCTTTGAAACGATCAATGGAAATCGTTCGATTTTGGCTGTCGCTGATGATCTTCAACGAAAAGTATTGGCGGCCGTTGAAAATAAATCGTAAAAGATGGCAGTTAATCCTAAAAAGTAGTGAGGATAGGGAATGTCGAACAGTGAAAATACCAAATACGTGATCGGCGTCGACTTGGGCGGCACTAAAATCTTGGCGGCGGTTATCGGCGAATCGGGCGAGGTGATCAGTCGCGCCAAAAAAAAGACCAAACCGGAGCGTCCCACGGAAGAGATTCTCGGGCGGCTGGTCAGCGTCTGCCGGGAAGCCGTGGAAGCTTCCAAACTCTCTTTCGATCAGATTTCCGGAGTTGGAATCGGTTCGCCCGGCCCGCTCGATCCGGAGAAAGGAATCGTCATTGAAACGCCCAATGTGAATCTGACCGGCGCCAAAATCACCGATTTTGTCAGCGGAGAATTGGGTATTCCCGCTTTTCTGGATAACGACGTCAATGTGGGCACCTTCGGCGAATTCGTATACGGCGCTGGAAAAGGATGCCGGCATCTGGTGGGGATATTCATGGGAACCGGCATCGGCGGCGGCGTTATCGTCGACGGTAAATTGCTGCACGGCTTCAGCTACAACGCCGGCGAATTGGGGCATTTGAAAGTCCGTGCATTCGGAGCGAAATGCGGCTGCGGCGACCGCGGCTGCCTCGAAGCGTACGCCAGCAAAACCGCCATGATCAAAAACTTTAAAAAAGCGGTCAAAAAAGGCAAAGCGACGATTCTCACCGAATTAATCGGCGACAACTGGAATAAACTGACCAGCAAAGTGTTTCGTAAAGCCTGGGACGCCAACGATAAATTGGTGATCAACGAATTAGAGCGGGCGGCGAAACTGACGGGCGTGGCTGTAGGGAGTCTTCTCGATGTGCTCAGCCCGGAAAAAGTCATTATCGGCGGCGGTCTGGTGGAGGCGCTGGAAGAAGAACTGCTGCCCATCATTCGAGAAAACGCCAAGAAAAACTGTTTCCCGATCATCTCGAAAGACGTGGAAATCGTTCCGGCCGCTTTGGGGGATGACGCAGGAATCCTCGGCGCGGCCGCCATCGCGTGGAAGCGGCTGAAGGGCGAAGCCGTGGCGGTGTAAACCATCAACAAATCAAAAAAACCTCCCGTCTCCAATTGAGACGGGAGGTTTACCTCTTTTATTTATAGGCGCCTCTATCAGGACGGCGTTTCTTTCGTTTCCGATTCGTCATCCGTTGTTTCAGAATCCGTCGATTCCTGCTCTGCAGACGCGGCCTCGTTCGCTGCATCCGATTCTTTGGCTTCTTCCGATTCAGCCGGTTCTTCTTTTATTTCCGGCGCTTCCTGAATGGCGGCGCCCGATGAGTCGGCTTCTTTCTCGCCTTTGATGGTGATATAGCCGTGTTTCTCCAGAAAAGTGAACCAGGCGGGAATGCATTCTCGATAACGGGTGACGTCGAAATGCAGCAGCCGCTGAATTTGCCCGATGGTTCGCTTTCCATCCACCAGCCACCAGGCCAGAATAAAAGGCAGGTTGTTTCGCGGGGAAGTCTTCACCGGCGTCGACCATTCTTCAAACGGGATGGAATCCAGGGTGATGACGCCCAATGCCTCTCCAATGCGCACGGGGATGCGATCGTCTTCCACGGGATCGGCCGCCGTTTCCAGTTTGGTGAGGGGGAGATTCATTTCGTCGGCGCGAACATTGGCATGCGCGCGGATGACGTTGCGCGCCGATTTTCCCAACTCTTCAATGCCGCTGATCAGTTCCGTCACGGTTTCCCAATCTAATTGCTGTTCGACGTCTTCGCCCAATTCGGACAACGAGCGCAGCGCATCGGCTTCGGTTTGAACGCGAAGATCGAAATGCCTCGACGCATCGCCCAACAATTCATTCAAATCGCTCAGGTTGCGCGCTTCTTTGGCGCGATCCAGGAAGATCTGCAGATCGTTTTGAAACCGCTCCTGCGATACGTTGTAATTCCAGACAGCCAAGTCGGGAATGTCGCCGTTGCCGATGCAGGCCATCGTATAGGCCATGGCCAGCGGGGCGGCGGCCAAATCGATCAAAGAGCGTGAATCAATGGAGTCGATGACATCCGCGCTGCTGTGCCGGCATTCGTCGTCCGTCCCGCCGTACAGCCAATGGGTGGGAACGCCGATCTGCGGATCGTTGAAAACGATGTCGGAAGATAGCGAAGCGGATGGCGTTTCTAAAAACCGCTGCGGCCGCCAATGCTGCAAATAGAGATGAAAGATCTTCCACGCGAGCCCGTCGCTGTAATGACGCCGGCAGACAGGGGCGTAACGGTAACTCCATCGGCTCCACGAAATATCGGGGTTGCCCGCGCCCGATTCCAGGTTGAGAGCGAATAACGTCCGATCGATGACGGGTTTGCGGCTGCGGGCGAAAGCGATGGATCCGTATAGTTTGGGTGAAAATAAAAATCGGATGCCGCGCCAGGGTTTGGGCATGACGCCCCCATCGATCTGATTGGCCAGCACCCGCGCCGATTCGAGCATCGCGGCGGTCGTAGACGCATTGAAATGAGCGCCCTGTCCGTAAATAGGCGTATTCAGAAGAATCTCTTCTTCGCCCGGGTCGCCGGGAATCAATCCCGAAATGAGCGGCAGCTCTCCCGAATAAAGCCTCGACTGCACTTTGACGCATAGCGTGACCGTCCCTTCCGAAGCCATCTGGATAATTTCGTCTCCGCATTTCGGCGAGACGGCTAAACAGAGCAGCGGCGAAGCGTTTTTGCTCGGGCCCCAGCCCCCGGGGATGTCCGAATTGCGAAAAATCCATTGCACCGAGTCTCGATTTTTCGCCGCGGGCGTCCAACTGCTGATGACGCCCGCCGCTTCTTGTTTGACGGCCAATTCGCGAATGGCGTCAATTCGGCCGGGCGTATAGATAAACATGCCTTTTACGTTCTGGTTTTCCAACTCGCCGGGCTCGCCGGACGCCAGGCAAAAAACCGACGCTTCGATTCCCTCCGGCGAGGTGGGCGGCGACCACATCCCGACGCAGTTGGGGCAGTCGCTGCGATTCGCCAGGATGCGCTGGGCGGGGGAAACGATTGAAATCTCCGCCGTCTCACAATCCCAGGCCAACGGCATGACGGCGTCGCCGAAGCGCGTTTCGCCATCGGCGGGCAGGTCGATTCGATCGACTTCCAAGCCGTAATTCTTCAAACATTCTTCGATATAATCGGCAGTCTCGCGAAAACGCGTGAAATCGAAAAATCGATTTTTCTCCCAAATATGCTGCACATGCTCACGTATGGTTTCAGCGGAAATGGAGCGGATGATAGGATCAAAAAGACCGATCACGATTTTCAATTCTCCTTGTTGGCGTCATTTGCGGCTTTTAAAATCATCAAACGGAAATACATTATTATCGTTTTTTATAAAGGAGCCAATATCTCTTATTTCTTCATTCGATTGAAATTTGGGGAATATTCACGATCTATTCTCTGCATCATCCAGGGAACGGCCTTCATGCTTGTCTAGATTTTTTTGGATTCATAAGCGCGATCTCCATTCTGATTGTTCAAATGAAGCAGGAGGTGATAGAATGGGTCAATACTCATGGATTGCATCTATAGTTTATGAAAAGTCATAAAGAATTTCGCGGATGGCTTTAATGAGGCGATGCGATATTCAAACCTATAATCCCGGCGACTATCAATCCAATGCAAATTAATCTTGATATATCAAGCGGCTCTTTGAAGAAAACAATCCCTAAAATCACAGTGCCGACAGTTCCTATGCCGGTCCAGATCGCATAGGAAGTTCCTAAGGGCAGGTTTTTTAAAGCTAACGATAAAAAATAGAAACTTGCAATCATTCCAACTATGGTAATTACGCTTGGAATGATTGCAGTGAATCCTTGCGAATATTTCAAGCCCAAAGCCCAGCCTGTTTCAAAGATTCCTGCCAATATTAAAAAGAGCCAGTGCATAAATTCCTCACCTATCATGCTGGAGAAAAAAAGTCCAAAGGAGGATATAGCAAAATACTTCCCCGGCTTTTTGCCTTCCGTACATTTAGAAGCGCCGTGCGATTTATCAAGGGCGGGGCCAACGCCGCTGCTACAGAATTTATCTATCGATTTGGTTATTAATTTATATTCCCGAAATTATTATATCCATAAGCGCACTATTGTCAATTCGCCGATTCTCGCTCTGTCAAGAGGATTTTATTGAAAGCCTCCAGGGCTTTTTGGGGATCGGCTTCGGCTTGTTTCATAATCGAGCGGCGCCGCTGCTTTTCTTGTATGGTTTTCAGGGCGCCGGCGAGGTCGCGCCATAGTTTTTGCAGATCGTCGGCGTTGTTCGGCAGCGGCTCCGACTCTGTGACAGACAGAAAGGGCGCCGCATCGTCGTTGGCGGGAAAGAATTCTGCGAGGCGCGCCGCCTGTCCGCCTTGGGGATTTTCCCCCGTAAATTCCATCAATCGGCTGATGAGCGCGTCGAGCCGCGAGTTTTCGTTCACCAACGGCATCAATTCTTTCATTTCGCTGATTTGCTGAGTTGAAAACAAGGTTGAGGCTTGCTTGGAAGACACATTTTCCACGCTTAAAAGCCCCTTTTGCAGCGCCAGCAAACGGATAAGCGGCTCTTTCAAGTGGGCGTACGGATCGTTTTTTTTCAAAGTCGGCGCCGACTGTTTTTCATCCTGGGGTGCGGAATAAGTCTGATATTTCCCGGTTTTTAATTTTTGCGCGATCGTGCTTTCCACAACGGATATTTCCTGATTATCCAGATGCTTGGCCAGGCGGGCGATGCAGTCTTTCTTCAGCATCGGATCTTGAATCCGGGCGAAAAGCGGCATGACCGATTCGACAATCTCCAATTTCCCCTGCATCGTTTTCGCATCGTGATGGATGGAGGATTGCTCTGCATAAAATTCGAAGCCGTCCATGGAATCGTCCAGGAATTTCTGCATGGCCTCCGCGCCGTATTGTTTGATATAATCGTCGGGATCCATCCCTTCCGGCAGGAGAGCGGCGCGAACCGTATGCCCGCTCTCCAAAAACAGTTCCACGCTGCGCATCGCCGCTCGGATTCCCGCGGAATCCCCGTCGTAGAGGACTGTATAGTTTTTAGTGTAGCGCCGCAAAATTTGAATATGATCCAACGTCAATGAGGTTCCCAGCGACGCGACGGTTTGCTGAAATCCTCGCATATGCAGAGAAATCGCGTCCATATATCCCTCGACCAAAACGGCGCCCCGTTCTTTGAGAACGTCCTTCGCCTTGTCGAGAAGATAAAGAACCTTCGATTTGTTGAAGAGCGGCGTATCGTTGCTGTTCAGATATTTCGCGTGGTCGTTGGGATCCAGGCTGCGCCCGCCGAACGCGATCACGCGCCCCAACGTATTGCGTATCGGGAACATGATCCGGTTTCGGAAGCGATCGTAATACCCGCTGCCGTCTTTGCGGGGGATGATCAGGCCGAGCTCCTCCAACACTTTTTCGGGGATTTTCCGTTTTCGGAATTCGACCAGAAGGCCGTCCCATTCGTTGGGAGCGAAACCCAGTCCGAATTGCTGGATATGCTCGGGGCGGACTTCGCGCGATTGCAGATAATTCAAAGCGTTTTGATTGTTTTGCAGCCGCTTGACGAAAAACAGGGCGGCCTGATCCATCAGCTGATAGCGGTCAATCTCGTCCCGGCTTCGTCTGGCGCCGGAGGGAGGATCCAAGCGAATGCCCAATTGAGCGGCCAAGTGGCGGCGGGCTTCGCCATATGTTAGATTTTCCACCCCCATGACGAAATCGATGACATTTCCCCCTTTTCCGCATCCGAAGCAGTGAAAAAATCCCCGCTCCGCATTCACCGAAAAAGACGGCGTTTTCTCTTTATGAAACGGACAAAGACCGACGAAGCGTCCGCTGCGGTTTTGCAGCCGGACGTATTTTCCGATCACTTCGACAATATCCGCTTGATCCAGTATCTGTTGTTTCACCCGGTCGACGTCCGCCATCCCTCGCCTCCAAGAATTTCTTCCATATATTTCATTTTAATGCTATTCAATTTTCTCTCATACCGATCCGGATATGACTCTGCAGTCCCGAATGGGCGCGGATCAGTTACAATATAGAATACAAGACATCATGGTAAATTAGGAAATGGAGCATTACATCAATGTCATCCCGTATAAAGCAAAATTGTTTTTGTCGAATTTTATTGAATTTCTTATTTTTTACGGCTTTCGGCCTCCACTGCGTCGCCGATGGATCGATTCTGGATTCTTCCGATTTCAATGACATTGCCGGGCCTGTCAAATCCGTCCGGTTTGAAGAATCCTGGTATGTCAATCAGGATGGGAAGCGCGCGCCTGACGAACGACATCTGTCTTCTGTCTGCACATTCACTCCTGAGGGAGATTTAAAAGAGCGCATTTTCTATGACGCCGAAGGGAATATTAAAGATCGCTGGATTCATGAATTTGACGACCGGCGGCGCATCACCACCGAAGCGAAGTATACAACCGGCGGCCAACTTATTACGAAGGTTGAGTACGTTTACAAAGAAGGAAAACGCTCGGAAAAATTGATATATCGGTATGACGGATCGTTGGAAAAACGACTCAAATATAAATACAACGAAAAAGGTCAATTGATCGAGGCGGATATGTTTTCTCCCGACCAATTTAAACGAAAAACGCTCTATTCGTACGATGACAGAGGGAATCGAACATCGTTCGCCGATTATAACGCCGATAGTGATTTGGAGGTTAAAGAAGAATTTTACTTCAATGAAAAGGGCAAGTTGATTCAGTCGGCTGTTTTTAACAACGAAAACGAACTCATGGCCACGATGACGTATTTTTACGACGACCGGGGGCGCAGAACCGAAGTCATGGCGCATATCAAGGGCGGGCGTCTCGAAATGCGCCGCTTGTACGAACATAATGATCGCGGCAGCGTTACAGGATTGACCTCGTACGGCCGCGATGGAAAGTTCTTCGACCGAGAAGTCTATTCCTATGAATATGATCGATATGGCAATTGGATCGTAAAGCATGAATCAACGGCTCGTCCGGATACGGAATATCAACTTCCCATTCGAATTGTGTATCGGACGATATCTTATTTTGACGATCCTTCCGAATAGATGGGGTGATGCAAAAAAAGGCTGAAATCCCATGGCGCGTATGAAAATTTGAGTACAATGTACTCAACATGCCACAAGATGGGATATCGAAAGGCGTTTTTTCTTATCGCCCTATTTTTTCTACAATAGAGGAGAGATCTATGGAACGTACGGGTGTCATTACGTTTAAGGGAAATCCGATGACGTTAATCGGACCGGAATTGAATGTCGGCGACGCCGCACCGGACTTCACTGTAGTGGATAATGGACTTCAGCCGGTGAAATTATCGGATTTCAAAGGCCAGGTTGTCATTATTTCCGCCGTCCCCTCGCTGGATACGCCGGTCTGTGAGATGCAGACCAAGAATTTTAACGAAAAAGCCGCTTCGCTGAACGCCAAGGTTTTAACAATCAGCCTCGACCTGCCCTTCGCGCAGAAACGATTCTGCAGTTCCTTCAATATCGAAAACGTGGCGGTTTTATCCGATTACAAGGATCGTTCTTTTGCACAGGCGTTCGGGCTTTTGATCAAAGAACTGGCGCTGATTACGCGGTCGGTTTTTGTGGTAGATAAACAAGGCGCGATCGCCTATCAAGAAATCGTCAAGGAAGTGACCGAACAGCCCAATTACGACAAGATCATCGAAGCAGCGAAGCAAGCCGGCGCGTAATGACTAATTGAGCGCAAAATTATGAAAAACTGACGGGTGCGTTACAAGCGCCCGTTTTTTTTGTTTTTTTTTCAGTAAAGGGAACTTAGCAGTATGTCGAGATTCTTTTTTGTGGTTTAAATACACGTTGACATTCCATACCCATTCTTATCAGACAGGAGAACGATCATGGATATGGCGAACATCGCTTCCATGGATATTTATGGCGTCCCTCTGCTCCCGTTCTTCATCTTTTTTGCGAGAATTTTCGATGTCAGCATCGGAACGCTGCGTATTATATTTGTATCGCGAGGGCTGCGATATACGGCGCCGATACTTGGCTTTTTCGAAGTCATCATATGGCTGTTGGCTGTAAGCCATGTCGTGCGGAATGTCAATTCCCCCATCTTAATCGTCTCTTATGGATTGGGGTACGCGACTGGCAATTATATCGGAATGCTGATCGAGAGCCGCCTGCGCCTAGGCCTGGTCATCCTGCGCATTATCACACGAAAAGACGCCACTAAGATTGTAAAATTCCTTCGATCCGAGCGGCATCTTGTCACCAAGATCGAAGCGGAAGGATTGCACGGCAGAGTGCATGTGATCTTTATGGTGTTGAAGCGAAAGGCGCTCGCCAATATTCTCAAAACATTGAAGGAATATCATCCGCACGCCTACTTCAGCGTCGAAGACGTTCGCGAAGTCCACGAAGGCCTCTTATCGAGCAACGGCAATCTAAAAGTCATTAATCCTATGCATCGTAAATAAACATCCCGGCTCGGAATTCACGCCGGGGCGAGCGGCCGGCTTAGAGAGGCGGATCCTGGCAGGATTGAGCGATTTGATCGCGCGAGTTTTGAACGTAGGGTATGAATTCCTCGGATAATTGTATAACAGACTTGAAGACGGATGCATACTTCGTTAATCGATTCGGAATATCATCTTCTCTCTTTTGACGAAGAAAAAGAAAAAGGCTGGAAAACAAGGCCTGGCCTAACGCGGTTTGGATGTGATCGCTTCGATATATCGTCCAAAAGGCATGATCGATTTTTTCCCATTCCTCTTCATCCATAACAGGATGATTCGAAACGTCCTCATATTGCATTAAGAGAGCCATGCTCCGATTGTAGGCCTCGCGAGCCATATCCTGCGCCGACTGCAGACCTTCGATCAACTGATCAAAAGCAAGCAGCCGCTGCTCATCCTGGGGATCGCGGTGCTCCTCCAAAAAAGGAACGATATCGCCGAGAGGCGGGCGGCTTTCCAGCGTAGAAAGGATGCTGTCCAATCGGCTCGGAATGGTTCCTTCGATCAACGCCCCTCCTTCCGTTGCGTCGAAAATGGTTAATTTCGATTCTTTGATGCGGTCGGATAATTCCCGCAAAAAGACGGCCATGGTCTTGGAGGTCGGCACTTTGCGGCCTCGAACTCCCAGAACCCACTCGATTTTTTCTGTGCACGGCGAGGGATGAAAAGGCGCCGGCTGCAAGATGATGTGATTTTCTTCTTGAACCGCTTTTTTGACAAGCCGCTTATATAGCGTCCCATCGGCGTGCGTCCCGCCGCCCTCTTCGGGATAGGCTAAATCGTATCCGATGAGAATAATGGGATTGCAATGCATCCAGGCGGCGGCGTTGAACAAGGTATGGCCGACGGATAGGCCCGGTTCAAAGTTGCCGAATGGCCCGGCGATCTCTTCGATCCAACGATTGATGGCGGCTTTCTCCGAATTCAGAAAGATGCTTGATCCCGTCCATTTACGAGGGATGTCGGGATGAACATCCGATTCGAATATCAACACTTCACGAGGATCCGGCTCAATGTCTTCAAAATGCGTCACGTTCAAATCGGTCGGATCGATGGCGCTCACGAAGTCGGGGATGATGCCGTGCTCGCGCACCAGCCTGTAGCAGGTATCGACGCAAAAAACGAGCACTTTGGATCGGTGGACGGCCAACAGGTGGAGATTTTTATTCAGAGAGGGGCCGGCCCCAATCAGAACCGCCGGTTGATCGCGATAAAATCCTCGCAAAGGCCCCAAGCCGTGGCTCGCGCACATGGCGGGCAGGTTTAAAATGGCGTTTCGTTGAATCAATGCGCCGTGTTGGATTAAAAATTCGCTTTCCACGGCGGCTCGTTTCAATAATAAACGAAACTGTTCGATCGCGTCTGTATAAAATGTCGGATAGATTTGAAACGAAGGCTTATGATCGATGAATCGCACGCCGCCGCTCATAATCTGCGGAAGAAACGGCATAGCGTCTTGGGTGATCGTTTCGGGATTTTCACTGATGACGATTCGGAAGCGGGGATTGCTAAAAAGCAGAGACCAGTCTCGCCGGTGCAGGAAATAATAAAAAATCGTTAAATCTCGTTCGAGCAAAAGAATAGCGTTGATGGTTTTGGGATAATGTTCCACCAAGGCTTCCAAGGTGTATCCTAATCCCAAGCCGGCGAAAAAATAGAAGCAGGGGAGGTCTGACGCCTGCAATTCAATTTGTCGGAGCGCTTCTTTTTTGGGATCGCGCCGGCTGTGAAACAGAATCGATTTAGCGCCCTTTCCAATTTCCAGTTCCAACGTTGGATCCGAAGAGTCCGAATGAATCAGATGGAAAAGAGGAGAGGGGGAGAAATGCGAGAGTTTTTTGACTAAATCGGGAGCGCTTTCCCGGAGAGCGTTCAAATTCGCTTCATAAATGGATTGGGTTTTATTAAAATCCACGCCAACAATCCCTATCAACCCTGCGATTGAATTCATTATTCTATCGAGTGTATCTGAGGGCTTCTCTTACATTCAATGCCGCAAATCGCTTATTCTGTAATTTGCAAATCATTATTCGACGAGCAAACATGTTACCATAAGACGCCATCGAGATACACGGCGATTTTCTAGAAGGAAAGAAAAAACGCAATAGATATATATAGGTTATTCAGTTTACATTTATCTATCGATCGTGATATCAGAGCGATTTATTTTTCGCCGATGCGCATTATAGTACCTTCGAAATCGATTTACAATTCGTCTGCGCCGTACAATTTGGTTTCCATGAGTTTGAAAAAGAAATTCCAAGCGGGCTTTTGCCTTTTTATCTCACAAGATTAAGCGGGAGTTGGATTTTTGAAAGGCTTTACCTGTCAAATGGCTTCATGGGTGGAGAAAGGAATCAATTATGCTTGAACGTTCGCTGTACCATTATCGCGAAGTCGGTCTTTTATTCCTGCGTCTTACAGTCGGGATCATATTTTTGATCCATGGCTATGATAAAATTTTTCAAGGGGATGGTCTCGGCGGAACGGCGAAGCAGTTCTCTGAATTGGGCTTCTTTTTTCCCCTTCTTTTCGCCTGGTTGGTTGCTTGGGGAGAATTGATCGGCGGAGGGTTTCTCCTCATTGGATTATTGACGCGGGAATGCTCGCTCTATTTGGCCGTCATAATGGTCGGCGCGATTTGGACGGTCCATTTTTCAAACGGATTTTTTATCGCCAATAAGGGGTATGAATACAATCTGGCTTTAATCGGGGCTTGCCTCTGCCTCTTGTTCTCGGGAGGAGGAACGGGGTCGTTGGATAAAGTGATCTTTCCACGGGCTAGATGGACGTTCATTTCGGATCCGTCAAAGGTGAGATTAGAACCTCCGGAACATCCTTTTGATTAAATGATTTTCTAAAAAGACAATCGGATTAACAACTCGGATTAATAACTTTTTCGGGGGAGAGAAGGCTGTTCCGCCTTCTCTTGGATTTGGCAGGATTCAATCTTTCAATATGGCGAGTATTTCTTGAAGCTCTTTTTTTATGGATGATAACAGCGCTTTTGCTTCTTGCTGTCCTGGCGTCGGGCTCTCCTTCTGTTGGATCGTCTCCTCTGGGACTTCAATTTGATCTTCGATTTGCTTCTCGAGCTCGCGCTCCGCACGCAGAGCCTGCAATCCCGCTTTTAGCTTGCGCTCCGCTCCATCCAGCGTATATCCTTCGCAATAAAGAAGATTGACGATTTCAAATAACAATTCAATATCGTTCCGAGTGTATTTGCGTTGGTTGCCTCCTACGCGTTTCGGATTCAATTTCGAAAATTTGGTTTCCCAGTATCTCAGCACATGCGGTTCGACTCCAGTGAATTCGCTCGCTTCACTGATCGAGTAATAAATCTTCTTTGGGATCTCCCCGAACGGCGTCGTTTTGGGCTTGCTTCGATTTGTCATAATCGTAACGTGTTGAATGCTATGGCGATATCTCTACTTATCTTAAAATCGTCTTTAGTGTACTCTCATTTATGCCATTATTTCAACGGGTGTTCGTCTTTTTTGCATTTCTTTTTGATTCAATAGATCAATGTATTGAATTATGTTTTCAGGGGTATTTCTGAGAAAAAAGGTTAGAACATCGTTTTTTTTCAAAAACCGGTAATGGGAAAAATTTGTAATCAACTGAAAATCATTGATTTATTGATAATATTTTTCCTCTCTTTCTAAGTCCTGAATTTAATTCGATTCTTTCGACCGGATTGCGATTGTACCGGGAATAACGTTTGAACGACTATGAAAGGATTTTCTTTAAGTTGAATGAAAATAAGATAAAATCGATATAAACAAACTTACTTATAACATTTTGGCGT
>JAFGTC010000235.1 GCA_016934335.1 Candidatus Omnitrophota bacterium
AAAAATAATTTCCGGCTGCACTCTTTCAATCAGATCTTCCACGATTTTGACGACGTCCAGCAGCGCCACCGTATCGAAGCGGTTGTCGGGCAATTGCTGAAAAAACACATCTTTCGCGCCCAACATTCGACCGGCAGCGCGGCTATTGGAACGCAGCAAATCCATTTGCGACGCATCCGCCTCATCGGGCTTTGAATAACGCGATGTGATTCCCTCGCCCAGAATCGCGATCGAAACATCGCAACCTTCCTGAGACCAGCGGGCCATGGCTCCCCCGCACCCTAACACTTCATCGTCCGGGTGGGCTGCGACTACCAAAACGTTCATGCGGCCATCTCCATCATAATCTGGATTTATTACGATACGCCCGGCTTCTTCAAAATGAAATCGTTCATGATTAGAACGTCGATGCCCGTCCCTCCAAAACACCGTATTGCGTCGCGAGGAGTGCATACAATCGGCTCGCCCTGCACATTGAAGGACGTATTGACGACAACGGGATGCCCCGAAAGGCGGCCGAACGCTTCGATCAGCGCATAGAAGCGGGGATTCGTTTCCTTCCGAACCGTTTGCGGCCGGGCGGTGCCGTCCACGTGAACGACGGAGGGAATCTTATCATGAAATTCTTTTTTGACGTCGAACGCTAAAATCATGTAGTCGCTGTCTACTGCGCCATCCTCAAAATACGAGAGATAGCGATCCGAACAAAAAGAAGGACAGAAGGGCCGCCAATCTTCCCGATGCTTCACTTCGCGATTCAATTTATCTTTGATGTCAGGAAACAAAGGACTCGCCAGAATGGATCGATTGCCCAAGGCTCTGGCGCCCAGTTCCATTCGCCCTTGGAACCAGCCGATGATCTTCCCTTCATCGATATAATGCGCCGCCTCCTCTATGGTGTTTTCGGAGCGGGAATAATCCAGTTTCGCTTCTTTGATCGCCGCAAGAATTTCGTCGTCGGTAAACGACGGCCCCCAGTAGGCATGCGTCATTTTTTCAAATTCTCGAACGCCGCTCCGATGCGCCATGATCTGCGCCGCTCCCAAAGCGATGCCGTTGTCGGCGGACGCCGGCTGGCAGTAAATGCCTTTCGCTTCGGGCATGAGAGCGATTTTCCCATTCATGCAGCAGTTCATCACGACGCCGCCGGACATCGCGATATAGGGGCAGCCGGTTTGTTGAATCAAGGTTCGCACCATAGCTTCCACGATGCGCTCCAAGCGCCATTGAACGTTATAGGCCAAATCGCGATGATAATCTTCGATCGGCTGATGCCGGAGACGGGGCTTTCCAAACAAATCGACGAACTCATCGGTGAAGCGCCTTCCATAGGTCCGATTTCCAATGTAGCGCATATAAGGATTGATTGTGAAATCGCCCGAATCGCGATCATACGGAATCACTTGATCGAGTTTCTTCTGGATCTCATCTGAGTAGCGGCCGTACGAGGAAAGCCCCATGAGTTTGCCTTCATCCATGTAGGCGCGAAATCCGAGAAATTCGGTGAACGTTGCGTAGTATCCGCCCAGACTATGCGGCAGGCAATAGTGCTTTAATTCAGAGATCTCTGAATTCTTGCCGTACCAGTGAAAGGTTGTGAATTCTTCGCCGCTGCCGTCAATCGTTAAAATGCTGGCTTCGGGAAAGCCGGAGCAATAATAGGCGTTGGCGGCATGACATAAATGATGAGGGAGAAATTCGATTTTTTGGGGATCGAGATAAATGCCGCTCGTTGCGAGGCCCTGGCGAAAATCGGTCGCGATGCGTTTGGGATGATAGAGATTCATTAAATAATCTTCATGCAGGGCGTTGTAGCCGTCGTCGGTTTTGGGGGGATACTCACGGCGCGATTTTTCGTAGAATGCCGGCATATCTTTCAGATAGCGGTCGCATTCCCAGCCGAAGCCGATGGCGGCCAAATCGTCGACGCCGATCGACGCCTCTTTCAAGCAATAGAGGAACGACTGCAGCGGCAACGATGTCGAAGCGGTTTTGATGCGGTTGAAGCGCTCCTCTTCCGCGACCGCAACGATTTTCCCGTCTTCCAAAAGAGCGGCGGATGGATTCGGTCCATAACCAAAAATACCAGCATTAAAAGTCATATCAGGATTCCTTCATATAAAGATTTGCTCATTTTTCATCGATGCAAAGAAATAGCGATGCGCAATTTACGTGGAGTCGTCTCCATACTCCAATTCCAGGCGCATATAAATGCGCTTCCCTTCTTCTTCAAAAAAAGCGCCCTTGTATGGGGGGAAAGTTCTTGCGCGCAGGATGTTGATGAGATCACGCGCTTTGTATTCTTGATCCAAATCGATTTGATCGATTTTTTCCACATCTTTGGTTCTGTGATACGTTCCATTTTCGACAGTCTGCTTCATGCGGGGGGGTTGGCCCGATTTAATCAAGGGCCAGGTTTCCTGAAACAAGCGAAGCGACGCTTGTTCTAGTTTTCGATATAAACTTTCGGCGGTGTCGACCGAATCGACCGGGATTCTTTTTTGAGCCACAATATCCCCCGTATCGACTCCCTCGTCAATGTAATGAATCGTTGTTCCTGCGGGAGTTCCCTCGACAATGCTCCAGACATTAGGATATTGTCCGCGGTTATAGGGTAAATAGGAAGGATGCAAATTCAGAACTCCCTTTGGAAACAGGCGAATGAATTCCGACTTCAGAATGTAATTAAAAAGGATGGAAAGGCAAAGATCCGCTTGAAGCGCTTCGATTGCAGAGAGAACATCAGGATTTCGCAATTGAGAGCCGTCGAAAATTCGCTCGGGAGCAACATTGGACGCGCGGATGATTTCATCGACATACTTGCCCGCAGAAGCAGGATGAATTACAAGTCCAACGATCTCTTCGTTTTGCTGAACCAGCCATTCCAAGACTTTCCACCCGATCCAATTGTTGCCCAGATAGAGGATTTTCATCAAATCTCCTTCATGCGCTTAACGGCGCGACTCGCCCCCAGTCCATCGACGGCGGTTCGACCGGCCCGGCTCATCGCAAAGCGTTTCTCGTAATCATGCCGGATTTTCTCAACGGCTTCGCAAATCAAATCAACCGTGAGGCTCTCGCGCCAGCCGAGAGAGATCGAGATGCCGGCTTTTTGCAGATGATCTGCGATAGGCTTTTGATTATCGGCGATGACAACCGCCAGATTCGGCAATCCCATGAAGGCCAATTCCCAGCACGTGCCTCCTCCAGCGGAAATGGCCAGATCGGCCCAGGCCGCCAAGGCGGGCATGTCCTGCACGTCCGTTAAAAGCTGCATGGATTCTCCATATCGATTCATTCTGGTTTTTAAAGAATCTCTATGAGGATTGGCCGAACCGATGACGATTTTGCACTCCACCGCAGGGATCGACTGAAGCGCCCGGATCACTAATTCCGTAACGTTATCCGGATCGCCGCCGCCCAGCGTAACGAGAATACGATCCGCCTGATTCGGGACGTCCCGCCTCCAAGCCCGCCATTCGACGAATTCCCGGCGCAGCAAAGCATAAGACAATCCGAGCAATAATTTTGTATAGGGCTCTCTTGAAGAGTACATCTCTTCGTTCGCATAGATATTCTGATTGAGCAGAAGGTCGGCGCAGTAATGCTCCGCCTGGCTGAAATCGTCGATGCAAAGCAGTTTGCGCCCCGAATCCTTGATCCATGTCTGGTAGTCGGCGCCGAATCGATATCCATCGATCACGATCCATGACGCGCCGGCTTCGCAGGCGAGGCGCAGGGTTTCCCGCGCATCCTCATACGATCCCGCTGGAGCTGAAAGACGCTCCACTTTCATCTTTTCGCAAAACAGCCTCGAATCGAGCGCCGCGCCGCCGGGAGCCGAAGCGAAGACGACGTCGCCTCCTTCATCCCGCCATGCCTGGGCCAAAGATAAACAGCGCATGACGTGGCCGACGCCTATGCCGGCATTCGCATCTGCACGAATCAAGAGAGTTTTCATATTTGAACGAAGTTTTATCTTTCTACGCTCCAATCGCATCGATTATGCGCCGATGCCGCATAGGATCTCTTGGAGATTCGCGATCACCGCATCGACTTGCGAATCGCTCATCGCCGGATACATGGGCAGACTCAGAATCTGCTCATAGGCTTTTTCGGCGGCCGGAAACTCGCCGCCTTTGTAATTCAAATTGTCTCGATAATAGGGATGCATATGAATCGGAATATAATGCACATTCACGCCAATGCCCCGGGCTCGCAGATCGGAGAAAAGTTCCTTGCGAGATTTCCCCAGACGCTCAAAGTCGATTTTGACAACATAGAGATGATAGGCGTGGCGAATATCGGCGCTTTTTTTCAGAGGCTGAATCATATCCACGGAGGCGAAGGCTTCATCATACCGAGCGGCGATGCCGCGGCGCCGCTCTAACCAGCGGGGCAATTTCGTTAATTGCCGCAGCCCCAACGCACACTGAAAATCGGTGATGCGATAGTTGAAGCCTAAATCGACCATTTCGTAAAACCAGGTTCCCCGCTCCGCCCGCTGCCGGGGATCGACGTCGATCCCATGACTGCGAAAGCGCCGCATTCGATCGGCGAAGTCGGAATAGTTTGTAACCGTCATGCCGCCTTCGCCGGTGGTAATATGTTTGACCGGATGGAAACTGAAACAGGTCAAATCGGCGAGTGATCCTACCTTTTTCTGTTTGTATTCCGCGCCCAAGGCATGGCAGCCGTCCGCCGCCAGCATCAATCCGCGGCGGTCCGCGATAGCGCGGAGCCGATCCCAATCGCAAGGCTGCCCGGCGTAGTCCACTCCGACAATCGCCTTGGTTTTAGGGGTAATCGCGGCTTCGACGGCGGCGGGATCGATCAAAAGAGTATCAGGATGCACGTCTACGAGAACGGGCGTCGCCCCCCGGTATAAGACGCAATTCGCCGTCGCAGCGAAAGTCATAACCGGCGCGATTACTTCGTCGCCCGGACCGACGTCCATCGCAAACATCGCGGCATGCAGCGCCGCCGTGCCGCTGTTGACGGCGACGCCATGGCGCACGCCGGCGCAATCTGCAACAGATCTCTCAAATTCGGAGATTTTGGGCCCGGTTGTCAGCCAATCGGAGCGCAGCGTCTCGACGACCGCCGCGATATCGTCCTCATCGACCGATTGCCGCCCATAGGGAATAAAAGATTGATTCGAATTCATCGATTTTCAAGAATGTCTTCGCCAGGCTATTTATTTCAGGCTATTTATTTCAGGAAAAAGAAACGATCATTTTCTTCAATGCGTCGATAGTGAGCCACTCTTGGTTGTTGTCGCTGCCGTAGGAGAATCCCTCGGGCAGAGGCTTTCCCTTGACCCAGTTGACGTCCGACCACCAGGGATGGGCCGGCTTGATGACATACATATCGTCCAATTCCAGCGAATGGCGGGCTTCATCGACGGAGATCAAGAGTTCATGCAGTTTTTCGCCGGGGCGAATGCCGATCGCGTCGATTTCACAATCCGGCGCAATGGCCTTGGCCAGATCCATGATGTTCATACTGGGAATTTTGGGGATGAAGATTTCGCCGCCGTGCATGCTTTCAATGCCTTTAATGACCAGCCGCACGCCCTGCTCCAAGGTGATCCAAAACCGGGTCATGCGCGAATCGGTAACGGTAATGCGGCCGTTCTCGCGCTGTTTGAAGAACAGCGGGATGACGCTGCCGCGGCTGCCCACAACGTTGCCATAGCGAACGCAGCTGAATTTCGCGCCGGTTTTCCGAGAATAAGCGTTGCTTTGAATGAATAACTTTTCGGCCGCCAATTTGGTGGCGCCATAGAGATTGACGGGATTGACCGCCTTATCCGTGCTCAAGGCGATGACTTTTTGCACATCGGAGTCGATGGCGGCGTCAATGATGTTGCGCGCCCCCATGATGTTAGTCATGATGGCTTCCATCGGGTTGTATTCACAGGCGGGAACCTGCTTCAGCGCGGCGGCGTGTACGACGATATCCACGCCCCGCATGGCCCGATAGAGGCGGCTGGAGTCTCGAACATCGCCTATGAAATAACGCAGACAGGGATGATCGAAGCCGCCCGTGAGCATCTCATGCTGCTTCAATTCATCGCGGCTGAAGATAATTACTTTTTTCGGTTCATATTCCTTTACGACAATCTCCGTGAACTTTTTCCCGAACGAACCGGTGCCGCCTGTGACTAGAATTGTTTTCCCGTTTAACATTGGACGATAATTTCTTTCTTGGAATCTTTATATTTTGAACTGTTTTTTATTGTCGATTCTCACATAAATGCCGAAACTACTTTACTCTGGAATGGCCGCTTTTGAAATGTTCGAAGCGCCGTGTTTTATTATGCGAAATGGGGCCGTCTTTTCAGACGGGCATAATGCAAAATTCATTTTTTGAATTTTAACTTGTTGAAAAGAAGAAATCAAGGGATCTTTTTGATAGGGCGAGGGGGATCAATGGGGATTTTGGGGGTTGGGATCGGAGGGAAACGCTGCGCTTCTTTGGGGAAGAAAGGCGAATTCAGCCCGCCCTTCGCGAACGACGGCGCCAGGGAGAAGAGGATTTTCTTCTTGGATTTCCGGAGAGATTTTTTGACGGAGATCGTCGAGCCGGGATAAATCGTCTTCGTTCAGAAAATTCATGCGAATATCCAAAGTCTTCAAATTCAGAAGGTTCGATAGTTCCGGGATCGATTGGAACAGATTGTGAGAAAGATTCAAAACGCTCAATTCCGCGTTACGGCGGAGATTGATTTGCGACAATAGATTTTGAGAGGCGTTCAATTCGGAAAGATTGGGAATTTGCGAGCAATCCAGTTCGGTCAGTTGATTTTGGCTGCAATCCAGAGTGCGGAAGCGCAGACTGGGCGGCAGCCGCAGTTCTGTGATTTGATTGCGGCTGCAAACAATCGATTCCATCTCGCAGCTGCTGGAACAATCCAAGAGAGTCAACTGGTTGTTCGAACAGGTCAACTGCTTGAGCCATATACAGCCGCCGACATCGATGGAGCGAATCGAGTTGTCATCAAAAGAGAGGCGCGTCAGTTCTGGAAGGTTCGATACATCCAACTCGGTCAATTGATTTTCAGAACAAATTAAATGCAACAAACTTTCGTTGCGGGAAAAGTCGAGTTCTCGAATTTCATTCCGGCTGCAATCCAGGATATTCAGGTTGCGAAAAAATTCGATGCCCTGCAAACTGCGAATGCCCAAACCGCTGCAGTCGAGTTTCGTCTGCCATTGGGCGGCTATTGCGGCGCTGAGTTTCCCGCCCGGTTCAATATGCAGATGACGCAAGACGAGGCTGCGAAACTGAGGATCTGGAAAATAATAGGGGGAATTGATATTCTTATGATCCTGATAGAGGCCGAACATGATTTTGGCGAAAATCGCATAGACGATGACAAATACAATCCATTGAAATTTCCGGCGCGTTTTTCGTTTCATCGCATCTTCTGATCAATGTTCATTTTTCTTCGTTCATCCGGCGATCTTGGGCATGTGAACCATGTCTTTTTTAATTCATGCAAAAAGCGAACAATCGATTTGTTCTTTCATCCAATATCCATCATAATTACTAAAAACAGTTTCACCAAGAAAGAAATCTTTTTTCTTTTCCTTCATGCACTGGAAGAATAAAGGAACTGCAGATAAGTTAAGCAATACGAAAACTGTTGACTCAAAAGGCAAGAAAGATCAATCCATGAAATCACTACGCGACGTTTATGCACAGAAAGCGTTATGCCAGATTCCCCGTTTGTTGTCTTCTCAAGACCGAAACCGTTTTTCGCCCACATTCGGATGCATGAATCGGGAATATTGGCTTTGCCGGGCCACCGATTTTCCCTCTTCGATCGCTCAATTCGGCGTGCATGCGCTGTCTTTAATTTACGCGCATCGGATGCCGGACAATATCTATTATCGCCATCCCAAAGTGTTGGAATGGGCCCTAGCGGGGATGGAGTATTGGACCAAGATTCAGCACCGAGACGGATCATTCGACGAGTTTTATCCCAATGAACGCGGCTGGGCGGGGCCGACGGGATTTTTACTCTACGTGATGTGCGACTCTTACAGGAAGTTGGAAGATGAAATACCGGAGACTCTGAAAAACACCCTGAAAAAAAGCATGCATAAAGCCGCTCGTTTTTTGGCGAAAACCGATGAAGCGGGCGTTCTCGCGAATCATCACGCCATGGCCATTCTGCCTCTGGTTGAAACATACGACCTGCTTGATGAAAAGGATCTTCTGCCCGCCATCCAGCAAAAGCTGGACCTCTTTTTCGGGTATTGTCATGAGGAAGGCTGGTGCTTGGAGTATGACGGCGCCGATCCAGGCTATCTGTCCGCCACCGTCAGTTTTATCGCCAAAACGCGCAAGCGCTACGAGGATGAACGATTCCTGCCGTTTCTAAAAAAATGGGTGGAATTCAGCAGTTATTTCGTGTATCCGAACGGTCATTACGCCGGTACGGCCGGAAGCCGCCAGACGCTTCATTTTTATCCGCACGGCTATGAATTGTTATCCAAGGAGATTCCCCTGGCCGCTTACGTCGCCGACCGGATGCTGGAGGGACTCCGAGACGGAGCGCTGGTTCCGCCTGAAATCCAGGGCGAGCGATATTACGTCTACCGCATTCCGGAACTCCTGCTTTCCTACATCGATTACGGCGAACGACCGACGACGCCTCCCCCCCTGCCCTGCGAGGGGCCGCCGTTCCGGCGCTATTTCCCGGGAGCGCGCATACTCGCGCAAAAGACGGACGAATTTTATATCGTCGTCAACGCGGCGAAAGGCGGAGTGGTCAAACTATTCGAGTTGCCGGACGGAGTTTTGAAAGTGAACAACTGCGGCGTCATCGGCCAACTTTCGAACGGGACGACATTTACCAGCCAATGGATCGACGAAGAGCATGAAGTGCAGGAAACACCGGACAGTCTGACCGTTCGGGGCCGCTGCCATAAAATCCCGACCAAAATTTTCACGCCATGGAAATTCATCCTTTTCCGGTTGATCATGCTACTGTTCGGGGGGCATGAAAGACTGGCTTATCACTTGAAAGGATTGATCCGGAATTTGCTGATGACCGGGAAGAAGCCTCTGCCGATTCGCTTCGAGCGCTGCATCCGTTTGTTGAAAGACGGCATTGAAGTATCCACCCAGATCTGGCTGGAGCAATCGGTTGAAGCGGCGGGGCTGCAGATCGGCGACGAGTTTCCCGCCCGCTACGTGCCTCAATCGCGCTATTTTCAGCCGCAGGAGTTGGATGTGCGCGGGCGGCTGCTCTCGCCGAAAGAGTTGGAAAAACTGAATCGGACGCGCTCGCTGCGAATCAAAGAACGCTATGCCTATAACAATGCAGAAAGCGTTTTTCAAGTGGATTATTAAGCAGGAGCGCCGAATCAAGGGCGCGGGAAAAAACGACGGCGGTTTTGTCACAGTGATTTTGCGCTTGAAGGGGGAGGGAGATTCATAGCAATTTCTCCTTTCCCCCGCTGCGAATCGCCGTTTTGCCGGACGCCATATATAAAACCATGGTTCGGGGGATCGTGCCGCCGACATCTTCGCCGGCGATCAAGATTCGATTCTTCCATAACATCTTTCGCAGGATAGTGTAATTTCTCTCGCCCGTTTTGAACACATCGTTCGGATCGAGAAATTTTCCGCCCCCCGCCACTTTGCAGATTAATTTTTGTGGATTGGCGCCCCGGCGCTTAAATTCGTCCAACATACGAGAAAATCCCGAATCGACAAACATGAAGGGATTTTGTTCGGCTCGCTGGGGATTCATTTTCGATTGCGGCAGCAGCGCATGAAGCATCCCCCCGATTCCCGACGCCTTGTCGTAAAGAGTGACGCCGATACAGGAGCCCAATGAATACGTAATTAGAACATCTTCTTTTTTATCCGCGATTTTCAGATCGGAAATCGAGACAACATGGATCACACTTGTACGCACCTTTGCACGACGCTGAAAAAAGCGAAATTGTTAATCGCTTCTTTTAATAGATTTCTTTGAATTTTACAGGCGGACAAAATTGTAATGGGGGATGAACCGGATTGCAATGAGAGGCCGCAACGAGCCGTACGGCTCGCCGTTGCGTTTGTGCGATTCCCCACAATAGAACAAACCTTTTTACGCCGTAGTTACGGAATTTCCTTCGCTTCCGTTTTCACTTTCGGGAGATCTTCCATCTTGGGTGGTTGAATTCCAGCCGGAGTTTGAGGCGTTTGCTGATTTTGCTGACCGGTCCATTGGAACTGGGTGCTGAGTTGAATTTTCATGTTTTGCTTCAATCCCAAATTTTGCTTTTGCGAAGAAGGCGCTCCTAATGCGCCCATGGAGCCGGCGTTCGATCCGCCCATATCCATATTGAGATCCATATTCCAAAATCCACGCTGGGTGGTCTTTACGACTTTGCCTTTATCGATATTAAATTCGATTTCGCCTTCCAGTTGGATGACCAAACCGCCGGCTTTGACGCTCCCGACGCCGCTTTGAGCCTGGCCGGCCGCACTGCTTCCTCCCAAGCCCAGTCCGGAGAGATCGGTGACTTTTTGGTAGCGAATCACGCCGATGCGGCCTTGGGGAGAGTTATAGACGCGGTACAACTTATAGATGCAATCGCCGGCTAAATCGCTGCGCTGCAGATTGACGCCTCTCAACAATTCTCCGCTGTCGGTCCAGGAATCGCCCACGCGAACCGTCGAGACCGGGAAAGTGGGAAATTCGAAGCCGCCCGAATCGCCCAGCGACGAAGGGAGAGTGACGCCCAATTGTTGAAGGCCGAGATCATCCCGCCCCCGAACATTGCCCAGAGGAGAAACCTCCATTTTCATCTGATCGGCGCCGAACATGACGCCGCTTAATTCGGAGCCGGTCAGATCTTTATTGAACGAAGCATTTTCCATCTTTCCCTGGGTGCGGATGCGCTGCACGTAGACGTCGATCTTGGCATTGCCCAGCGAATCGACTTCGTTGATGAGCATGTCGCGGCGCATTTGCATTCGGAGCTGCGTGGCCAATTTTTCGCCGGTGAGAAAGGAATCTCCCTGCATTTGCACCTGGGTCATTGCATTGATGGTTTGGCCTGGTTGGAATTGATGCCGCAGCAGCATTTCCTGCGCTCCGCTATCCAGCGCCAAGATGCAAAAGACGAATATTCCCATCAATTGGTATGTATAAAATCGACGTTTCATCGCGCGCTCCTCCCATGGACCGTTTTTAAGAAACAGTATCACAATAAGAGAAATTCAACGCATATTTTACATCTTTTTGCGATTTTCTTTCTATAGAGAATGTAAAACTTTAATAATTGTCATGGCGCCGTTCGGAAGTGGGTCCCGTGAGGAATTTAACGGCGATCTCAAGGGTTTGCGGCCGGATGATCAGCTGTCGGACTTCGATTTCGGAGGAATATTGCTTGTAGAAATCCAGAAGGAATTTATCGCCGCCGTTATTGTTAAAGTCGTAGATATGCTCGAAAAATATTTTTTTAATACCGGCGCTGACTAAGACTTTAAAGCAGTTCATGCAGGGGGAGAGGGTGCAATAAATGGCGCCGCCTTCGATAACGATGCCTTTGCGGGCGGCGTGCGCCATGGCGTTCATTTCGGCATGGATGGCGCGCGACAATTCGCGCGGTTCGATGCCGGGAGCCTGGTTTTCAGGCTGGCGCCAGAAGCACTGCCGCTTGTCGGTGCAATGCCAAGCGCCCGGCGCGGCGCCATTGTAGCCGGTCGCCAGTACGCGGCGGTCGCGAACAATCACAGCCCCTACGGGTCTTGAATAGCAGGTAGAACGAGTGGCCGCCAATTTCGCCAGCAGCATGAAGTATTCGTCCCATGACGGGCGATAATCGCTCAAAGTTGCTCCTAATTCGGAAATATCCTTGTCATGAACAATAGGAAGTTCATCCGGCATGGCTTTTACTCCCCGGGTTTATTTGTTTCATGATGTAAAACAACACTATATAGTATAGTGAATCTGTCAAGACGACGATATGCCCTATATCATGAGCGCGTACAAGATTTTAATAAATAGCTGATCAAATTAGTAATCTTTGCTGCGTTCTTTCCTGTATAAAAAGTAGAAATCGAATCTCCAAAAAAGAATAAGCGGAGAGAAACAGAATTGTTTGCTCTCCGCTTCTCCATTCATTATAGAGACGTTTTTACACGTCGCACAGCGCAACCGCTTCCTGGAGAGACTGCATGCCCTTTTTGGGTACAAATTCATGGGCGACGTAGCCGTCGTATTTGCCCTGATCCTGCAATTGAGCAATCGCTTGCATAATGGCGGGATAGTATAGTTCCTGGGAATTGTCGAGATCGTTGCGGCCCGGATTGCCGCCGGTGTGGAAGTGGCCGATATAGTCGATATTTTGGCGAATGGTGCGGATGACGTCGCCTTCCATAATCTGCATGTGATAGATGTCATAGAGCAGTTTGAATCGCGGCGAATCCACTCGCTTGCAAAGTTCAACGCCCCAGAGGGTGCGATCGCACTGGTAGTCGCGGTGATCGACCTTGCTGTTGAGCAGTTCCATGCAGATGGTGATATCGTGGTCTTCGGCGATTTTGACCGCTTCCTTCAGGATTTCACAACAGTTGTCCCAAGCTTCGTAATCGGTTTTGCCGCGCCGTTCGCCGGAAAAGGTGATAACGTTGGGCCAGCCGTATTTGGCGGCGGCGGGGATGTTTTTCTTGAACTGCTCCATGCATTGGGCGTGGAATTTTTTGTCATTCAATCCATCGCCAATGGATCCGGCGCCCGAAACCATGGTGGCGACGAGATTGTATTTTTTGCAGATATCCCAATGTTTGGGATCATGAACCAGGTCAATGCCGACCAGCCCCATGGCCGCGCATTGTTTGGCGAATTCATCCCAATCTTCGATCACGCCTCCATAACACCATCGCGATACGGATTGTTTGATTCGACCTTTCAATTTCTTTTCTTCGGAGGCCGAACCGGCCGATGCGGCGACAGCTGCGAAGCCGCCCGCCATCGAGGCGATCGCCGTCCGGCGCGTAATTTTATTTTCTGACATTTTGTTCATCTCCTTCCCATACAATCATTACCTGATTGTAAGGGAATTGAGCAGGAAAAGTATAGATGCAAACCGGATCTGAATGCGAAATGGCATCTTTTTCAAAGTAATATCAAAAAAGAATCGAATCAAAAGCGCCCGATTCAGAAGGGTAAGTTGACTTGATGATGATTTATGTATTATACTCGCAAGAAATTAAATCATAATATTATAAAGAATAAATATTTCATGCGAATCGTCGACCGAGAAAATCCACGAAAACTCTATTTACAATTCGCCGATATTTTAAAGGACGCCATCGAACGAGGCGAATTGCCGGTAGGGAGTCAGCTGCCCACGGAAGATCAACTGTGCCGCCAGCAAGGAGTGAGTAAAGCAGTCATAAGAGCGGCGCTGCAAGATTTGGCGCAGCATGGCTATATTCGGCGCATTCCCGGGAAAGGGACTTTTGTACAAAATCCGGCGCAGGAGCAGGGCGTCTGGTTGATGACGCAGATTACCGAGAATATTCTGGATTTCGGAATCGCCTGGGAAACGGAAGTGGTGCAAAAAATGTTGTCGATCGCTCCTTCCGAACTATCCGAATTTTTTGCATCGGAAACCGGCCATCAAGTCTTCAAGGTCATGCGGCTGCGCCGCATCCAGGATGCGCCTGAGGTATTAGAAACGGCCTACGTTTCGCACGATCTCTGCCCCGGCTTGACATTAGACGATCTACGCGACAGCAGTATGATCGACATCATCCATGACAAGTACGGCATTCCCCTGACGCGATGCGCCGATTCCATCGAAATGACCACGCTGGAAGACCGCGAAGCGGAATTGTTAAAACAGGAGAAGAATCATCCCGCGCTGCTGGTGGATCGGATTCTCTATACGACCAACAACCGGGTCGCCGCTTTTATGCGGATTTTATCGGTTTCCCGCGACCATCGCATTACATTTGAAGCGGCGAGAACGCCCGGCGAATAGAACCGCTCAAACAGGCCTCTTGTAGTTGAACAGATTCTATTCGGAAATCGCTCTTGATTTGGTTATAGAGCCTCTTCCCATTCATTGCGCTAATCCTACATGGTATGATCGCGGCGATGCTTTTGTCCAATCGCGACTCAACCATTCATATAGTGAATTTGGAGGCGATCATGACAAGAAAAATGTTCATGCTCCTTGTTCCCCTTGTTTTCATCATGATGTCTTACATTCCGGCATTGTCTGACGAAAGCGCCTGGATGCGCCAGCCGGCCTTATCTCCCGATGGATCGGCGGTGGTCTTCAGTTATCAAGGCGATCTTTTCCGCGTATCCGCCAGCGGCGGCGACGCCATCCTGCTCACCCGGCACGAAGCTTATGACGGGCATCCCGTCTGGTCGCATGATGGAAGTCATATCGCCTTCGCTTCGGACCGCTACGGCAATTTCGATGTTTATGTCATGCCCGCTGAAGGCGGGGAGGCGGTTCGGCTGACGCACCATTCAGCCGACGATATTCCCTCGGATTTCACGATCGGCGACCAATCTGTTATTTTCAGCTCCATCCGGGTGGAATCGTCCGAGAGTTCCCTGTTTCCCTACCCTCGCATGCCGGAGCTTTATTCCATATCGGCCGCGGGAGGAACGCCGAAGCAGATTCTGACGACCGCGGCGTTTGACGCCCGATTTAATTCCGGGGGGACGCAGCTGCTTTATCACGATTACAAAGGCTATGAGGATCCATGGCGCAAACATCACCGTTCCTCGGTTACACGAGACGTATGGCTGTACGATCTGTCATCCGGGGAGCACACAAAATTGAGCGATTTTGACGGCGAAGACCGCAATCCCGTCTGGGGGGAGGACGATCAGGAATACTATTACCTCAGCGAAGAGTCGGGCGTATTCAATGTATGGCGGTCTTCCACGGCCGATCCTCAAAACAAGAAGCAAATCACCTCGCATAAGGATCATCCCGTCCGTTATATCAGCCGCTCGAAAAACGGTCTGCTGGCTTATAGTCATCACGGCGAGTTATACAAAATCCGTCCCGGAGGGCAGCCGCAAAAGATTGAAGTGCGCTTCAAGGTGGATGCTCCCGCCAACGATATGATCTCGGTTCCCATCACAGGCGGCGTTTCCGAGATGGCGCTTTCTCCGAAAGGCAAAGAAATCGCCTTCATTTCCCGCGGGGAAGTCTTTGTAACGTCCATCGATTTCAGCACGACCAAGCGCATCACCGACACGCCCGAGCAGGAGCGCTCCGTATCCTTCTCGCCCAAAGGCGACAAGCTGCTTTACGCCGGCGAGCGCAACGGCAGCTGGAATCTATACGAAACCGAACTGGCGCAGGAAGAAGAAAAAATGTTTTCACGCGCCACCCAGTTGAGAGAAACCGTTCTTCTTGAAACGGACGAAGAGGCCTTCCAGCCGCAATACTCGCCGGATGGAAAAGAAGTCGCGTTTCTCGCCGATCGGGAAACACTCAAAGTCATCAATCTGGAGACGAAAAACATCCGCACGGTTCTTCCGCAAAAATACCTTTATTCCTATTCCGACGGGGATATTTACTACCACTGGTCGCCGGACGGCAAATGGTTTGCCGTTGATTTCATCGCCAGACAGAAAGCGTTTATCACGAACATCGGGCTGGTTTCATCGGACGGCTCGGCTTTACCGGTAGACATCACCCAATCGGGCTACACCAACATGTTCCCGAAATGGGCGATGGACGGCAAGGCGGTGATCTGGCTGTCGGAGCGTTACGGCATGCGCAGCCACGGCAGTTGGGGATCGCAATTGGATGTGATGGCGGCTTTTCTGAATCAGGATTCTTATGACAAGTTTCGATTGAGCAAAGAAGAATACGAACTTAAACAAGAAGAAGAGAAAGAGAAGAAAAAAGAGGAAAAGAAAGACGAAAAGGCGGAAGATAAAAAAGACGGCGACGAGATCCAACTGCCCGATCCGGTCACGATCGATTGGGACGGGATTGAAGACCGCATCATGCGCCTTACCATTCATTCCTCTCACATCGCCGATTACGCGCTGACGCCGGACGCAGGCAAACTCTACTTTTTATCTCATTATGAAAAGGGATACGATCTCTGGGTTCATGATTTCAGGGAAAAAGAGACCAAGCGGCTCGAGAAGTTCGACGGCGGCATTGGGCAGTTCATTCTCAACAAAGAAGGCAAAACGGCCTTCGTGCTGAGCCAGGGGGCCATAGTCAAGGTTGATTTGTCCGGCGATTCGGCCAAAAAGAAGGGCGTGGCCATCCAAGGGCGCATGAACATCCATTCGGCCAAGGAGCGTGAATATCTCTTCGAGCACATTTGGCGGCAGGTTCGAGAGAAATTCTATGTTGAGGACCTGCATAACGTGGATTGGGATTTTTATCGCTCCGCCTACGCTCCTAAACTGGCCTCCATCACCAACAACCGCGATTTCTCGGTGATGGCCAGCGAGATGCTGGGCGAGCTGAACGGTTCGCATACGGGCTGCCGCTACTATCCACGGCATGGAAACGCCGATGAGACTGCATCGCTAGGCGCCTATTACGATTGGGATTATGAAGGCCCCGGCCTCAAGATTGCCGAAATTATCGAGAAAGGTCCGCTCACGAAATCGGATGTCAAAATCGAGGCCGGCATGGTGATCCAGGCCATAAACGGCGCCACCGTCACAGCCGGCGCCAACGTTTATTCGTTGTTGAACCATCAAGCCGACAATCGGGTGCGGCTGACGATTTTCGACCCGACGACAGAAAAAACGTTCGATCAAATTGTTGAACCGATCGATTTGGGCAGAGAAAGTAATTTGATGTACCAGCGTTGGACCAAACAGCGCCGTGACGCCGTAGATCGGCTGTCCGAGTACCGGCTAGGCTATGTGCATGTGCGCGGCATGAACGATCCCAGTTTCCGGGATGTTTTTTCGGAAGTGCTGGGGCGGGATTACCGAAAGGAGGCTGTAATTATTGACACCCGGTTCAACGGAGGAGGCTGGCTTGCGGAAGATTTGATTACTTTCCTGAATGGCAAGCAATATTCGACCACGGTTCCTCGGGGACGCGAACTCGGCGTCGAGCCGCTCAAGACCTGGACCAAGCCTTCCATTGTAATCATGAGCGAGGGCAATTATTCCGACGCCCATATTTTCCCTTATGGATACAAAGCGACCGGCGTGGGCAAGCTGGTGGGCATGCCCGCAGCCGGAACCGGCACGGCCGTCTGGTGGGAGAGACTGCACACCGGCGATCTGGTATTCGGCATCCCGCAGGTGGGCATCCGCGGCATTGACGGCAAGATGCTTGAAAACAATCAACTCGAGCCGGACTATAAAATAAACAACGATCCGGGATCGCTGGCCAGAGGCGAGGACAAGCAATTAGAGAAAGCGGTGGAAGTTCTTCTTGAGCAAGTGAGTGGATCCAAGTGAGCGGATTTCAGCGAAGACGGCTCAGGTTGAAACAGGGACGCTTTCGACCTGGACGTCATTGTCAGGCAAGAGCCGGATGACGGAGTCTTCCGGCGTTTCGCTCAAATCGGGGTAATCGATGTTGTAATGGAGACCGCGGCTTTCTTTGCGCTGCAGCGTGCATAAAAGAATGAGTTCGGCGGTTTGGGCCAGGTTGCGCAATTCCAACAGCTGCGTATTGATGTGACCGCTTTCATAAATCGAGTCGATCTCTTCTTTCAGAATATCCAAGCGCTTTTTAGCCTGTTCCAAACGTGAGTTGGAGCGCACGATGCCGACATAATCCCACATCAGGCCGCGGAGAGTCTGGCGCAGATTGACGATCCTCACTCCCTCCAATTCTTCGAGGGGCTTTTTGACCCATTCCTTTTCAAGGGCGGCGGGGGGATCGGTTTGGGGAAATCCTTTATTCCAGGATTCACCGACGGATTGCTTGCTGAAAACCAGCGCTTCGAGGATGGAATTGCTGGCAAGGCGGTTGGCGCCATGCACGCCGGTGCAGGCCGTTTCGCCGATGCTGTACAAACCGGCAATCGAGGTCGCTCCTTTGAGGTCGGTCACAACGCCTCCACACATATAATGAGCGGCGGGTACGACGGGAATCCAATCCTTGGCCAGATTCAATCCATGATCCTCGCAAATATGCGAAATAAAAGGAAAGCGTTTATGGAAAAACTGCTGGTCGATATGGGTCACATCCAAATAGCAGCAGGATTCGCCCCGGGTTTTCATCTCGTTGTCGATGGCGCGGGCCACGATGTCTCGTGGAGCGAGATCCTTAAGTTTGTGATAATTCTTCATAAAAGCCGTACCGTCGCCGGCGCGCAGAATCGCACGTTCGCCGCGAACGGCTTCTGAGATCAGATAGGGCCGCTTGTCTTCCGGATTGTATAAGGCCGTGGGATGGAACTGGATGAATTCCATATTGGCAATCTTCGCGCCCGCCCGAAACGCCATCGAAACGCCGTCTCCGGTCGCGATGGAGGGGTTGGTGCTATGCCGGTAAACCAATCCGCATCCGCCCGTGGCGAGAATCGTGGCGCCGGCCAGGAATTGGTGGACTTTTTCATCGTGCGCATCCCAAGCCCACACGCCCCAGCAGCGGCGATTTTCATCCAAGATCAGGTCGATGGCGAAGTAAAACTCATGAACTTGAATGCGAGGATGATCCCGAACGTTTTGGAGAAGCGCTTTTTCGACTTCCCGACCGGTCAAATCCTGGGCATGCACGATTCGGCGAGCGGAATGACCGCCTTCGCGCCCCAATTCGAGGCGGCCGTCTTGTTCGCGAGTAAATTCAACCCCAATTTCGATCAATTCTTTGATCGCATCGGGGCCGTGAGTTACAATCAAATCCACCGAATCGCGATGACACAATCCGGCGCCGGCTTCATGCGTATCTAGAATATGGGAATCGAAGGTATCGTTGGGATCAAGAACTGTGGCGATTCCGCCTTGAGCATAGTTGGTATTCGATTCGAAATCTTCTTTTTTAGTGATTAGTTGAACATCGCCGAGTTCGGCCGCTTCCAAGGCGGTTTTCAATCCGGCGACTCCCGATCCGATGATTACAAAATTGCTGCGAAACCCAGTCATAATCAGCTCCCATCTCATCCCATTTTAAAGAAAATAAAATCAGGAGGCTACCGAGACTTCAAATATTCTTCTTCCGTACGATCCTCTGTGCGGACTAAACGGTTATTCTCATCCACATAGATGATTCGGTGGGAATAGTTCGACAAGTCCTCATCTTCCATGTTGGCAAAAGAAAGGACGAGAATTACATCGCCTTTTTCAAACAAGCGTCCCGCCGCTCCCTTAATAGAAATGACGCCGGATCCTTTGGGGGCGGAGATAGCGTAGGTGATGATGCGAGCGCCGTTGGTTACATTGTAAACATGGATCTGCTCGCCGAATACAATGCCGGCGGCATCCATGAGATCTTTGTCAATTTCCAAGCTGCCCGCATAATGAATTTCCTTACTGGTGACGCGGACTTCCTGAATTTTCGATTTGAGCATTATTCGCTGCATGGCGCTTCTCCTAATCCGAAGACCATATTATCGATCAGACGCGTTGTTCCAACATACATGGCCCCTATATAGTAATTCCCCGGTTGAATGATGCTGACGGATTTGAATGTATTCTGGTTCACGACGCCCAGATAGTCCAGCCGCACCCCTTCCATGGTTTGAATTTGCTTTTTCCCTTCGTCGAGGACGGCTTGGGAGTCGACGACGCCTTGTTGAAAGAGGGTCAATCCAAGTCGGAGCGTTTTTGAGAGCACTAACGCGCGCCGCCGCTCTTCATCGGAAAGATACACATTGCGGGATGACATGGCTAAACCGTCCGATTCACGCACGATCGGACAGAGGACGATCTCAATGGGGAAGTTCAGGTCCCGAGTCATGGCTTGGATTACGGCGCACTGCTGGGCGTCTTTCCGGCCAAAAAAAGCGAAGTGAGGCTGCACAAGATTAAAGAGAATCGAAACAATCGTGCAAACGCCTTGAAAATGGCCGGGTCTGGATTGCCCGCACCATCCCTGGCTGGACGCCGGCGGCTGGATAGAGGTGCTGAATCCCTCCGGATAAATATCATCGCCGCCGGGAAGAAGTACGTAATCCACGCCTTCCTGCTTTAGTAAGGCCAGATCGCGGTTTTCGTCGCGGGGGTATCGTTCAAAATCCTCGCCGGGGACGAACTGCGTGGGATTCACGAAACAGGTGACGACGATGATATCGCAGTGTTGGCGCGCGATTCGAATCAAGGAAAGATGGCCGTCATGCAAAAATCCCATCGTCGGAACCAAGCCGATTCGCTGGGTTTGCGAACTTAAAGATCGGCGGATGGATCGCCATTGTGTAACAGTGCGTACGACTTGCAATCAAGAACCTCCGTCACCCCCCTGCAACATTTTACGTTTGGGTCGATAACGATTTTATTACTCTCGCCGTTGTATGAAAGAGACGAAAGCGGCGACTGTACCATATTTCACAAAAAGTCTCGAAATAATAATAAATCGGAAAAGCGATTCGCCAACCCCATCACCCCCGATTGGGTTCATGCGAAGTCGATTTTCGCCGCTCCAACTCTTTGAGAACGGGATCATCGACGGAGTAACTTTCGTCCAAAGAGGGGAATGCGCCTTTTTTGACCGCCTGGCAATAGGATTGGAAAGCTTCTTCCGCTTCACTGCCCATTTGAGCGAAGCGCCGGACGAAATGAGGCTGGAACGCGGTGAAAAGCCCCAGCATATCCGCAAAAACCAAGACCTGGCCGTCGCAATGCGGGCCGGCGCCAATGCCGATGGTCGGGATGTTAATGCTTTGGGAGATTTGTCTGGCAACCTGCCAGGGAACCGCTTCGATCACAAGCGAGAATACGCCTGCTTCTTCGAGAATTCTGGCGTCCTCGAGCAGAACGTCGACCGCTTCAACGCTTTTCCCCTGGACTTTATAGCCGCCGAGCATTTTGCTGGATTGGGGCTCCAGACCGACATGCCCCATAACGGGAATTCCCGCCGATACCATTTTCCGGACGGCGGGAGCGGTTTTACGCCCCCCCTCTAATTTAACGGCGTCGGCGCCGCCTTCTTTCATAAGGCGGCCTGCGTTGCGCAGCGCTTCTTCGGGAGTCACCTGATAGGATAAAAAAGGCATGTCAGCGACAACCATCGCGCGCTGCACGGCTCGCTTGACCGGCTTTGTATGGTAAATAATCTCGTCCAAAGTCACCGGCAGCGTAGTATCAAGTCCTTGGACGACCATGCCCAGCGAATCGCCTACAAGGAGAACATCCACGCCCGCTTGATCCATCAATAGAGCGAATGTGTAATCGTAGGCGGTCAGCATGGCGATTTTTTCGCCGCGTTTTTTCATGCCTCGCAAGATAGGAACGGTTACTCGTTTTTGCACCATGATTCTTACAGCCTTTCACGCCGGGTGCGCACCGGCGTTCGCGCGATTCTTATTGAGAAGTATCTTTTCATGCCGGATGACGTCTTGAAAATTATCGAAAGGTTCATGCCGGATGCGATGTTCGCGGCAATATTCCAACAGATTGCGTTTGGCGTAGACAAAATCGCATTTCGAGGCGGCGCAGGAATCGGAAACCCCGTCTCCAATGTACACGCGCCGCCCGGAATCCGCCCTGCGAACATGCTGACATTTGCAATGCGCCATATCCCGCTCGCAATCTTTTTTGTATAAAGGAAATTCTACCTGGATTCCTTCATCCGTCCACGTCATGCGATTGCTGAAAACCGGAATCGAATCCAGCCCTTCCGACTGCAGCAATTGGTCAATATAAAAGTCATATCCATCGGATAGAATCATCAGGGGCGATTGGTTTTGTTCGGCCCATTGAACAAAATCGTGAAAGGTGGAATCGATGCCGATCTTCGAGACGATTTCACGAGCCTCTTCTTCGCTAAGCGTAATCGATTGAGCCAGTTCCAGATTGCAAACGCGGGATGAGATTTTACCGCTGACGTAATCGTTGATGACCGTACGCCACTGCTGGGGATTGCAGATTCGGATCAAAGAATCCCAAACGTCGATAGTTGAGATGGTATGATCGAAATCGACAAAATAATGAGTCGCCCCGTTTATCTTTTGGTCCATCATAAAAACTACTCGCTTTTCCGTGATTAAATCGTTACTTTTCAAGCTTAGCTTTTATTGTAGCCGATCAAGAATCGATTCTGGATGCATCCGAACAATTCCCCGTTTGGGCTGGATTCCAGGCAACTGGCTTATCGCGTTATTCGGAGGTACAATTATAATTTGCATGGAATCCGCTTGGGGGAAATCCGGCGAAGGAGAAAATCTTTGAGAAATCGACATTTTCAGGACGAAAGAATCCGAGCGACGACGATTCTCGCCGTGCGTCGCGGCCAGGAAACCGTCATGGCCGGCGACGGACAAGTTACTCTCGGCGATACGATCATGAAGCATTCGGCGCGCAAGGTGCGCACGATGTTTGACGGAGAAATTCTGGCGGGATTCGCCGGAACCGCCGCGGACGCTTTCACTTTATTCGAGAAATTTGAAGCCAAGTTAGATGAATTCAAGGGAAATCTCATCCGCGCGGCCGTGGAATTGGCAAAAGACTGGCGCACGGATAAAATGCTGCGCCATCTGGAGGCGCTGCTGCTCGTGTGCGACGAGAAGAGCACGCTGGTGATCTCAGGGACCGGGGACGTCATCGAACCGGACGGGGGCGTGATCGCCATCGGTTCGGGCGGCCCTTACGCTCAAGCGGCCGCCGAAGCGCTCCTGCGCTTTTCCGACCTGCCGGTCAAACGAATCGCCGAAGAAGCCATGCGCATCACTTCCGAAATCTGCATTTATACGAACGATAAAATCATCGTTGAGACGCTTCCTCGAGAAGAAGACGAATCGAACGCCAATGCGGAAAATAACAAAGGTCTATGACGAATCGAGGTATCATGACTGAACAAACTGACTCCATGCCCCCTGCGGCCATTATTCAAAATAACAAAGTCCCCGGCTTGACGCCCAAGCAGATCGTCCAAGAGTTGGATAAATACATCATCGGGCAAGAGGAAGCCAAGAAGTCGGTCGCCATCGCTTTGCGCAACCGCGCGCGGCGGCGCATTCTGGAACCGGATCTGCAGGAAGAAGTGCATCCCAAGAATATCATAATGATGGGCTCCACCGGCGTCGGGAAAACCGAGATCGCCCGGCGTCTGGCCAAGTTGGAAGATGCGCCCTTCATCAAGGTCGAAGCCTCGAAGTTCACGGAAGTCGGTTATGTCGGGCGCGACGTCGAATCGATCATTCGCGATCTGGTGGAGATCGCCGTCACGCGCGAACGCGCGCGCAAAACCGACGAATGCCATGAAGCGGCGGAGTCGGCGGCGGAAGAGCGGCTGCTCGATCTGCTCGTTCCGCGCAATTTGCCTCGAAATATGGGCGAGTTTCCCACCGATACCGAAATGAATGAAGCCGAAGCGCGCTTGAAGACCACCCGCGAACGCTTCCGCACGATGCTTCGCGAAGAAAAACTGGAAGACCGCATCGTCGAGCCGGAAGTGACCGAGCGATCATCCAATGTGGTCGTCGGCGTTCCCCCCGGAGTGGGATTGGAGGAGATGGGCATCGATCTGAAGGATATGGTCGAAAAAATGATGCCGTCTCGCAAGAAGCGGAAACAGATGAAAGTGTCGGAAGCGCGCCCCATTCTTGTCCAGGAAGAAGCCGAGCGCTTGATCGACATGGATCAAATCGTTTCCGACGCCGTCGACCGCGTGGAGCAGACCGGCATCGTGTTTCTGGATGAAATTGATAAAGTCGTGGGCCGCGACGGAGGTTCGGGGCCGGACGTCTCCCGCTCTGGCGTCCAACGAGACATTTTGCCGCTGGTCGAAGGTTCGACGGTCTTTACCAAGTATGGAATGATCAAAACCGACCACATCCTGTTTATCGCCGCCGGCGCGTTCCATGGAACCAGCCCGTCCGACCTGATCCCCGAACTGCAGGGCCGCTTCCCCATTCGGGTGGAATTGGACGATTTGGATGAAGAAGATTTCAAGCGAATTTTGACGGAGCCTCAGAATTCGCTTCTGCGCCAATACGCCGCTTTGATGGAAACGGAAAATGTGCGCATCGAATTCAAGGATGACGGCATCGCGGAAATGGCGCGCATGGCCGCTCACATCAACGATGAGATGGAAAACATCGGGGCGCGGCGGCTGCACACCATTATGGAAACGCTTCTGGAAGACATTCTTTTTGAAGCGCCCGACCGCGGCGGAGAAACCTTCATTGTCGATGAGAAATTCGTGAAAGAGAAACTCGGCGACATCGTCGAAGACACGGATCTCTCTCGATATATCTTGTAGATTACGTTGACGCTGTGCAGGATCGACAATCCTCTAAGGAAGCGCGTTCGGTTCTTTTATGGCGCCGATGGGCGCTTGGCTTCGTTATCTCAATTCTCTTGGCGTGGATCATTAGCCAATTCTGCTCCACGACGCTGTACAATTGGAGTTGGGATCCGATCCTCGAAGATTATGTGATTACGCCCGGAACCGCCCACCACCATTGCAAAGAAGGCTGGGGGAAAACGCTCGTAGGGCGCCACGGCGTCTATGCCATTCCGGATATTCAAGCCGTGCAAGAGCCCAAAGTCGTTTTCTGGGGGGATTCGTTCGTTCAGGGATTTCAGGTCGACGACGACGAAAAATTAGCCCAGCAATTTACGGCTTTGCAGCGCCGGGGGAACGGTCAACCCCTGATCGGCGTGGGAATTGGAACGGGCGAACGCGACTGCGCGGATTATTATTTTTTGGCGCCCAGATACAGGGATCTGTTGGATCCCGTTTTCTGCCATATCATCGTGCTGCACGACATCGAGGATGCGCTGCCCGACCGATCCACCACAAGGTTTCGATTTGTCTCTCAGCCGGAATTCAGACTGATCGCCGATGAGCCGACGCCCCCGATCAACAATCCCGGTTTGATTTCACTGGCGAGAGCGCTGGGCATGGACGCATTTTTTCGGCTGGCCTTCGAAGCGAAAACCAAGATCCAAAGCATGCGCCTTCAACCCGGCCCGGTTAAGCAATCCGGGCCGCCCGTTGAAAATTCACACGAGGAAAACATGCGCTTCTGCCAACAAGCCTGGGATTATCTGCTTCCCAAACTATCTGAGCAGATGCAGACGCCGCTCGTTTTTCTGTACAGTCCCGCCGTCCCCACTTTGAACCAAGGCGAAATCATCTTCAGCGATCCCGATAGAGAGCGATTCGAGGCATTCCAAGCGGCGTGCGAAAAGCATCATATCGGGGTCATCGATCTGACGCCCCGCTTGAAGGCGTACTTTCAAAACGGGCATTCATTCGTACGGGGATTCATGAATTCCAAGCCGTTCGAAGGGCATTTCAATTCGGCGGGACACGCATTGGCCGCAGAAGCGGTCCGCCGCTATCTGGAGAATCGGCCGCATGCTTTTCACGCAAATTGAATTCTTTCTTTTTTTCGCCGTCATCCTGATCCTGCTGATCGCCGTTCGCAGCTTCCGCGGACAAAAACTTATCTTACTGGCGGGCAGTTATTATTTTTACGCTTATTGGGATTGGCGATTTCTTAGTTTGATATTCATCTCCACGATTGTGGACTTCATAGCGGGGAGGCTTTTGTTTCGAAGCGAAAATCCGAAGACGCGCAAGAGTCTTTTATTACTCAGCCTGATTGTCAATTTAGGCCTGCTGGGATTTTTTAAGTATTTTAACTTTTTCATCGATACGGCGCAGGCTTTGTTGGCGCCGCTGGGATTTCATCTGCAATCGCTGCATATCATTCTGCCTGTGGGCATTTCCTTTTATACCTTCCAGACGCTGAGCTACACAATCGATATCTATCGAAAGAAAATCGAGCCGTGCAGCGATTTTTTCGACTTCGCTCTTTTTGTAAGTTTTTTTCCGCAGCTGGTGGCGGGGCCCATCGTGCGAGCCGCCGATTTTCTGCCTCAGCTGCAGACGCCCCGGCGATTCACGCTGGATCGCAGTTATTGCGGGGGGAGGCAGTTCATCATTGGACTGTTTAAGAAGGTCTTCATCGCCGACCGGTTGGCCATGTTCGTTGATGTAGTATTCGCTAATGCAGGCGCCTTCGACGGCGTCACGACCTGGTTGGCGGTCATCGCATACGCCATACAGATTTACTGCGATTTTTCCGGCTATTCGGATATGGCGATCGGGCTGGCGCGCATTCTGGGATTCGATTTTCACGCCAACTTCAATCATCCTTACATTGCCTCCAGCATCCAGGATTTTTGGCGGCGCTGGCATATTTCTCTTTCGACATGGCTGCGCGATTATTTGTATATTCCTCTGGGCGGCAGCCGCCGGGGAGAAATCCGGACTTACATCAATCTTATGCTAACTATGCTGCTGGGCGGATTATGGCACGGCGCGGCGTGGACGTTTGTTTTCTGGGGGGGATTTCACGGCGCGTCGCTGGCCGTCAACCGCTGGCGGAGTGAACACAGAAAGTCAGTTCATCCGGCGCAGGGGCATCCTTGGAATCGCCTCGGGGGCTGGCTCTTGACCATGGCCGTCGTCCTGATCGGCTGGGTGTTTTTCCGCGCGCCGACGTTTTCGCAGGCGCTGGCCATGCTGCGCCAGATGTTCTTTCTCCAGTCGGGCGTTGCGTGGCTTCATCCCTTTGCAATTTTTTGCTTGGGATTGATGGCGGTCATCCATATTCTGCACGCCTGCAAAAAAGAAAAATGGCTGGAACTGCCCCTTCACGCCTGGCATTCCCCCGCCGTGCTGTTTCTACTGCTGTGGCTGGTCATGCTCTATCACCCCACGGACTTTCAGCCATTCATATATTTTCAGTTTTAATGGGATTACTTTTTAGTTTTTACTAGTATTTTCATGAGCCGTTATAATCAACCTGCAGAAATTTCCAGGCTTCGCGCCGATCTTTTTTCCGTTGTTCGATCATGTCAACATCGTCCGGAAAATCCCATCGCTTCTTATAGCGATCCCAATGCCGCCGATCCTGTTCTTTATCATGATCCGTAATTGCATCCAGCGCATCGCACCAGAGAACCACCTCTTCCTTGATAAGGCGCAGTTTTGGGCTCATTTCCTTTTCACAATTCTCATAAAGTCGATCGTTCAATAAATTCGGATTCATCGTGTTCAAAAAGGCCGCAGCGCGCAGACGCAGATCTTCCGGCGCCGTCGCATCCTGTATTGTTTTCAACAGCAAGGGAATGACTTCTGTGGAGTGAGAAAACAAAGCGTATGCGGCGGGAAAGTAAGTCAGACGCTCTTTCGGCGGTAAGATCGTTTCCTTGTTATCGTGCGCGGATGCGATAGGGGATGGAATCCCGGCGCCTTGCGGATTCGTATAGACTTGAGAGAAACGTAAAAAGGGAAGGATGTCACCGATTTCTCCCGACTGCGCCGATAAGTAAAACGCCGCCGCTAGGGAAGAGGGATCAAACCCCTTTTTTTGATGCTCCTCCCCGAATTGAGAGTACGATAAAAATCCTTCGCATGGCATGGATTTCAAAGCGCTATCATTGCTCCGAATGACTTGATTCAGGGTTTCACGGCGATTTTCATCCGTTAACAAACCATCCTTATGCCATTTCAGGGCGACTTTTTCGGATGGCGTCAATTGGTATGGAGAGGGTATTACGGCGATGATGTTCTTCTTTGTATATCGATCATCGTAAGGGAATCCCAGGACGTCCTTCACAAAATAAAAATCAGAAATTTCCTGCTCTGAAGGAGAAGACGATTGCTGATGAAAATCAAAAGTCTGTGAAAAAGCAGGAACTGCAAAAACGACTAAAGATACGATAAGTTGTCGATGTCGATTTTTCATGAATGAGATTCTCCAACGCCGCGTTTTATTTTCGATCAACCCTTTTACATATTCAAACGAAAATTTCGTTCAAAAAGCTCATTAATTTTTTGTTATTCTCTATTTTTTTTGTAGTCTGGTAGAGAAGGCTTCGGACGGAGGCAGCGGTCGTCTTCATTTCAGCGGCGATTTCATGCACCGACTTTTCTTCTAAGATGAATAAACGGAAGGCATTATGCTGCCGATGAGAAAGAAAGGGAGCGCACTGCCGGAGAAACAGCTCGCGATCGAGTTTTTTATAGATTTGACGCTGGGAAGGATCTTGCAGTTGATCCGGAGAGAGTCCGGATCTGTCGCGATTGTTCTGATTTTTTCTGATCCAATCAATGCATTTCGCGCGGGTTATCTTGGCGAGCAGGAATTTGGGTTCGGCCGTTTCCCGGTAGACGCTCCAATGCCGAATGACCGCCATAAAAACGTCATGGGCAATCTCGCCGGCATCTTCCCTGTTCCCTATTCTGGAATACGCCCAGAGCGCCACCTGGCGATGATATTTTTTATACCATGCTTCGAGTCTATCCTCTTTCTTATGCTGCAGCGGCTGGAGGCAGGGATCGCTGACCGACATGATGATTTTCTCGAACAAGGCTGTTTTGTATTACATATAGTATAAACCATTACGGCCTACAAAAGTAACGCTTCCAGTCAAATATTTTCAAGATTTGTATGATCAAGCGACAGGATATCGGCTTCACGAATTGATGTTCTTATACTGCAAGGGCGCGCCGTCTCATTCGGCGCGCCCTTCATTCGATCAAAATGATTGGATGAGATAAAAGATGGGGAGGATATAACGGGATTGGCTAAAAACAGGTCAATATTTTCCCCATAAACATTCGTCCATATCCTTGAGAATGCTTTTGACGTCTGCGTCCGGCGGCAGTTTCATCTGTTTTCGCTTGAGTTCGTAATAAGCAGTTGGATCATGCCGGTCAAAATATCCGATCATCACCAGTGGATGCCGCCAACGGATGTCCTGATCGAGAATCGATTGGATTTCACTGCGCAGGTCAATCGCTTCTTGATCCATTATGGCTTGCAACTGATTTGCATCCATTGTATTGAGAAAAGTCGCAGCACGAAGCCGAATGGTTTTGTTGACATCCATGTTTTTTATAACGTCAATCAACTTGGGAATTGTTTTTTCGGCGTTTGCAATAATGGCATCCGAAGCCGGCCAGAATTTCAGCCTCATTTCGGGCGGAAGCTGCGTATCAGGAGTCATCTCGGCTTGAGAATAACTGACCATATACCCGCGATGACCGAAAGCAAAGTATTCATCGCCTATGTATATATTCGAGAAATACAAGTAAGGGATAATATCAGCGATTTCCCCCGATCTCGAGGAAAGGATAAAAGCGGCCATCAGTTCATCAATATTCATCTCCGGAACTTTACTTGCCAGGGCGCGGCAATTCATTTTGCCCTCAAGAGAAACATCTGCGGCTAATGAATAATTCTTTTGAATAGATTCCTGCAAATAGTCGGGCCGGTTATCTTCGGTTAGTTGATTGTTCCAATAAGCTTCAAGAATCTGCTCTTTGACGCCGATAAGTTCATTGTTGTAAACGCTTTTCATCAACTTTTCGGATTTGTCATCCAGACCTTCCATTGAACATGGAAAACCGATCAGGGTTCTCATCACCTCTTCATCCACGGCGGCATTTCGGTCAATCTTGTATGCTTGTCTCAAAAATAATTTTTCCGCGGAAGGAGATTCCTCCTGAGAAAAAGGCGAAATCACGAACACAACAGAAACGATGAAAAACAATGTGAGATAGATTGATTTTTTTGCCATGATTATTTCAATCCCAAATTCATTTATGAATTTTCAAAATGTTGACGCAAACGGATCAGAGAATCGGATTCCACGGGCAACCGGAATTCTTCCGGTAAATTCTTGTGAAAGGGTTTGGCGACGATTAAATCCAATTCGCGGACAAAATCCTTCACCATGAAGAACTGAATTTGAGGCTTCATGAGATCCGGACTTTGAGCTAATTGTTCAGCAGCTTCATTCGGAATGCAGGATTCCAATGCTGTTTTTTTCAAGTCTTTCATGACCTGCGACAATTGGGCCTCTTTCAACGGCCGTTTGGCGTGCAACTGCATTACCGAAGAGGGGCTTAATTCATATTTTTTAAAGTGAATATTTACGGCTTTTTGTATATCTTCCTCCTTCGCATCAGGCAATACGCTTTTAACCAAATTGATGACGCAGATTTTAATTTGAGCCGCTTGCTCAAGTATTAGAGCCGTTTGCTGTTCACTGGGATTCAGTTTTTCGATTTCGACGGCCAGGATCAATTCATAGGCCAATCGCTCAGCGATGTAATCTTCTAATGTAAAATCCACATTGGATTCATTCAACATATCAGATCGGATTTTCCGGCCGTCAACATTCAACAATGTTGACCGGAGAATGTATTCGTATATTCTTCCTAAATCCCGGGCCGATGCGCTATGCTTCTCGATAATCGGGATTCTGTTCTCATTCAATAACTGAGTCAATTTTTTCCCGATCCGATCTTGAATGGATTTCAGCAGATCCATATTTTCTTGTTGGATCCCGTTTTCCATACAAGCGGATAGTAAATTCTGATATTTTTGATTTACGATTTGAATGATTTCATCGCTGGATATGATTTCCGCACTTGAATCCTTTACGAAAACAGGCTGTGTTGATAGAAATCCGATCCCCAAAAAAATAAAGACCATCGAAAGACTAGTACTTTTTACCTTCATTTTTCTTCCTTTCTTCGCAACCTTCATTTCTTTTATTTGATAAACGCATCTATGCCGCCGCCATGATCGATTCCATGACTTCAGCATAAATTCGAATTTCGGCGTAAAAAAAATAAGCCGCCAACGCCGCGTTTTATTTTCGATCAAACCTCTTACATATTTAAACGCAAATTTCGCTCAAAAAGCTCATTTTTAAAATTTATTTTTACGGTCGGTTATGAAAAAAAGGCTGCCGGACGGATTTTATGTCGGATGATTCAAAGGATCCGCGCCGATCGCTTCGTCCAAAAAGCGAGTTCCGTTGAAGATCAGCGGTTCGCCGTATCCGTGCAGCCATGGCTGGGTAACGATGTATTTCGACTCGTGCCACAGGATAAGAGCCGGAGATTTTTCGTAGACGGCCCGGTTGGCCTGCTCCAGCAGCGGCTTCCGTTTGGAGGGATCGAGTTCGCGCTGCGACGCTTCGATGAGAGAATCGACCTCGGCGTCGCGGAAGCGCGACATGTTTCCCGAACCGATTTGCGAGGAATGGAAAAGCGGGTATAAAAAATTATCCGCATCGGGATAGTCGGCGAACCAACCACGGTAGGCGGCGTCGAATTGGCCGTCGCGGAGCGCCTGGCGATAGGTCACCCATTCCAAGCGCCGCAACCGGACAGGGACGCCGATTTCCTTCCAGACCGCCTGAATGACCTCGCCGGTGGTTCGCGTGAAATTTTCGCGCGAGGGCATAATCAGATCGACGCCGCGATCCATGAGGCCCGCTTCCGACAACAGGGAGCGCAGGCGGCCGGCGTCTTCGCGCATGGGCCGGCCGGCAGTGTGACCGTCCAGGCCGGGAGGCACGGGGCCGGCGCTGATTTCCCCCGCGCCTTCGCGGATCGCCTCCAAGAGCAGAGGCGCATCCACGGCCTGGCACAACGCGCGGCGCACTTCGGCGCGATCCAGCGGAGGGCGTTCGCAGTTCAACAGAATCATATCGACGTTGAGCACAGCGGCGCGGCGGGTGAACGCCTTCCATTGAGGGTGACTGCGCCAGCGCGGGATTTCCACGATGGGCAATGGATTGATGGCGGCCAGGCGGCCCGTTTCGAATTCGGCGATGGCGGTGAAGGGGCTGCTGACAATCTGGATGATCACTTTTTGAAGATGCGGCTTGCGATCCCAATACGACTCGCTGCGCTCGAACAGGAGGTATTGATCGTGCCGCCATTCGCGAAACAGCCACGGGCCGCTGCCGACCGGCTGTTCGCCGAAAGGAACGCCGTTCTTCTCGCAGCGTTCGATTTCTTCGCGGGGAACGATGGAGGCCGCGGGCATGGCCAGCAGCCCCAAAAACGGGGCGAAAGGCGCATCGAGGCGGAGAAGGACGGTCCAATCGTCCACGATTTGGATTTCCCGGATGCGCTCGACGACCCAGGTCGAGGGAGAAGCGATATCCGGATCGAGCACTCGCTGAAAGGAATATTTTATATCGGAGGCGACGACGCGGCGCCCGTTGGAAAATTGTGCGTCGCGGCGCAAATGGAACGTATAG
>JAFGTC010000029.1 GCA_016934335.1 Candidatus Omnitrophota bacterium
GAATGCTTCCGCATCAGGATCAAGTCGTCGATGGTTGCGCCGCCTTGCCCGTAGCCGGTGGAGGTCTTAACCCAGTCCACGCCGATTTCTCCGCAGAGTTCGCAAAGGCGGATTTTTTGCTCGTCGTTCAGATAACAATTTTCGAAGATGACTTTGATTTTCTGTCCTGCTTCATGCGTGATCTGTGTAAGCTCCTGGATTTCCCTCTGGACATAATCCCAATGACCGCTGAGGGCTTGGCTGATGTTGATCACCATATCCAACTCTTGGCCGCCGTCGAGCAGCGCCTGCTCGGCTTCAGCCAGTTTGACGCCCGTCGCGTGGCCTCCATGGGGAAAGCCGATGGTCGTGCTGGCCTTGACGGTGCTGCCTTGGAGGATTTCACGGCATCGTTTGAGATAATAGGGCATGATGCAAACGCTGGCTGCGTCATATTCCAACGCCAGACGGCAGCCCGCCTCCAATTCCGAAGCCGTCAACGCCGGATTGAGCAGCGAATGATCAATCATCTTGGCGATGTCTTCATAGGTGAAGTTCATCAGTTCGTATCCTTCCCGGCCTGAAAGAGAATTCTTATCCTCGCTTGGGGATGAACTGCCGCAGGTACGTCGCGCTTTGGCGGAGCGAGGCTTTGCGGTCTTCCAGGGTTCCTTCGTACGCGCGATCCTCGACTTCAACGCAGACCGGCCCGCGGTATCCCGTATCGCCAAGTACGGAGAAGAAGCGCCCCCAGTCGATTTCGCCCAATCCCGGCAGTTTAGGAGTGTGGAATTTCAGCGGCGTTGCCAAGATGCCTTCGTCGTTCAATCCGTCCCGATCGATGCGGACGTCTTTGGCGTGGGCGTGGAAAATCCGATCGGCGAATTCGTTCAGCGGCTTCAGGTAATCGATGTGCAGCCAAACGAGATGGGAGGGATCGAAATTGAGGCCGAAATTGGGGCTGGGGATTTCTTCGAACATGCGCCGCCAAATGGCCGGGCAGTAAGCCAGATTTTTTCCGCTGGGCCATTCATCGTTGCTGAAATACATGGGGCAGTTTTCGATGCCGATGCGGACGCCTTGATCTTCGGCGAACTGGATCAGCGGCTTCCACACTTTCAAGAACTGGGGCCAGTTATCGTCGATCGATTTGGTCCAGTCGCGGCCGATGAAGGTGTTCATTTGATTGACGCCCAATTTTTTGCTGGCCAGAATCACGTTTCGAATATGCTCGACGGCCACTTCCGCTTCGCTCGCATCGGGGGCCAGGGGATTGGGATAATAACCCAGTCCGCTGATTTCCACCCGGGCGGCCTGCAAGGTTTCGTGGATTTTTTTGACGTCGTCGCCGCTGAGATTGGCGGCGTCGATGTGGGTGACGCCGGCGTAGCGGCGCTCCGCTTTTCCTTTCGGCCAGCACATCACTTCGATGCAATCGAAACCTTCGCTGGAGGCGAAAGAGACGACTTCCTCAAAAGACAGATCCGGTAGAATGGCGGTGGCGAATCCGAGTTTCATGGTTTTCCTCCTAAATGTTGATCCATTTTTGTTCATTATGGCTTTGGATGATCGCTTCGCATAGTATGACTTCGCGATGCCCTGCTTGAAAAGTCGGATAGAGCGGATCGGCGGCGGAATCTCCCAGCGCGATCGCTTCATAAAATGCCCGAAAGCATTGTTTGAACGTGTCGGGAAAACCTTCGTTATGTCCGCCCGGATAATTGGTAAATTTGCGAGTTTCGTTCGACATGAGAGCCGGATCGCGAATCAAGTTTTGGTTGGGCTGGCTGCGGCGGCCGATCCACAGCTGGTTGGGCGATTCGCTGTCCCAGGCTAAGGCGCATTTCGATCCGGAAATTTCGTATCGGATGCAGTTCTTGCGGCCGGCCGTGACTTGAGAAACATAAAGGCTGCCCCGCGCTCCCCCTTGGAAGCGCAGCAGGACGGCGCCATAGTCTTCGGTCGAAATGGAAACGGGCTCCGTCTCTTTTTCCGAGGCTAGTTTTCCGGTGAATGTCTCTACTTCGCCTTTCGGGCGTTTGCGCGTTTTGTGGACGGTGTGCAAGTCGGCGAACACCGCCTCGACGGCCCGTCCCGTGACGGTTTGCACGAGATCCATCCAATGCGTCCCGATATCCGCGACGGCGCGCAGCGCGCCGCCTTGATCGGCTAAGACGCGCCAGTTGTAGTCGGTTTCGTAGAAGAGCCAGTCCTGGACGTAACTGCCGTTGATGAGAAAGATTTCTCCGAGGTCGCCGCGCCGGGCCATGGCCTGCGCTTCCAGATTCAGCGGATAAAACCGGACGTTGTAGCACACGCCGGCCGCCAAGCGCTTCGATCGGGCCAGTTCGACCAATTCGGCGGATTCCAGGGAATTCATGGCCAGCGGCTTCTCGCATAATACATGCTTGCCGGCCAGGAGGGCTTTCTTGGCCATTTCATAATGGAGAACGTTGGGAACCGCCAGATGAACGCTGTGGACCCGATCATCCTCGAGAATCTCGTCGTAATTGGAATACGCCCGGGGCAGGCCGTGCGCGCGCCGCGCCGATTCCGACTCGTCTGCGTCGCAGCCCAAAATGCCCGTCACGTTGACGCCCAGCCTTCGCAGCGCCTCTAAATGCACCGGGCCGATGAATCCCGCCCCCGCGATGGCGGCGTTAATCTTCTCCATACTCATCATGTATCCTCCCCGCTTCGAATGACCGCTTTTTCCCGCATCCTTTTTCTTCTCCGGGAAAATACTATGAGCCTTACGGTAAATGACGATCGCACCATACGCAAGTTTGGCGGCATGGATGAATGAAAAACGAGTTTCGCGCTGAATTGCGGGATCCGTCTTACAAGACGATCATCTCTTTGGATGATGTATTGAGAACATCGCAGCCGTCTTCTCGCAGGACGATCATGTCTTCAATGCGCACTCCGCCCGTCCCGGCGACGTAGACGCCCGGCTCGACCGTGATGACATTGCCGGCGGCAAGGTCGTTTTCGGATAACGGCGACATGCGGGGCGCTTCGTGGATTTCCAATCCCACGCCATGGCCCAGGCCGTGCATGAATTGTTCTTCTCTACCGGCTTTGCGAATTACTTCGCGGGCGAATTGGTCTCCCCGGGCGCCGCTGAGGTTCGCCTGCAGACAATCTTCCGCCGCCTGATTGGCCGCCTGGACGCATTCGTACATTTCTTTCAGTTCACTGGAAGGCCGGCCGAAAAACACAGTGCGGGTGATGTCCGAATTGTATCCGTCCGGCATTAAACAACCGAAATCCATAAGCACGACGTCGCCTTTTTTAAGCGGATTATCGATGGGCTTGCCATGGCACATGGATGAGCGCGGGCCGAACAGCACCAGCGGATCGAAGGATTCTTTCACGGCGCCGCCGCGCCACATTTCATCGAGAAGAAAATGAGCCAATTCGCGCTCGGTCATCCCCTCATGAATGAAATCCAAAACTTTGTGAAACGCCGCTTCCGCGATTTGCAGCGCGCGCCGGATCGCCCCGATTTCGTTCGCGTCTTTGACGGCGCGCCGCTGCTCCACCAGGCCGCGTTTGGCCTGATAGCGCTTCGCCGGCGCCGATTCGCATAAGGCTGTGTAGCGGGCGACGGATAAATGTTCGCCTTCGAACCAGAGCGTTTGATCGGAAAGATCGCCGACGATGTCGGATACGGCCTGCATTTCTTTCCGGTTTCCCTGAATGACGGGCGTGTAGTCGTCCACTTCGTTCTGGACTTGCTCGGCGTAGCGCCCGTCGGTGAGAATGCAGCGTTTTTCTGAATGAATGAGCAGCGAAGCGTAACTGCCCGTAAATCCGGATAAATATCGAACATTGTGAGGATTTGTGATAAAAAGCCAATCCGCGTTTTCTTCGCGCATGCGCTGCAAAATCGCATCTGTTCGTTTTGAGTAGTTCATGGACGCCGCCTCGATTTTCAAAATGGTTGTCATCCATTATGCGTTCATTGCCTCGATCGGCAAGAGGGCGCTTGGAGGAAGAGATATTTTTCAATTCTTTGGAGTACAGTACTTGACGATATGAATCCGATTGGGAAAATGATTCTAAATCGCTATCGTTAGCGTATGAAGTTTGTCGCCGAATGATCCATCCATCCATCCTATAAAAACAGCGTGCGAAAGAGAATAGCGACAGACCGATTCCAGCCTGCATCACTATGGGAGGAACTATCCATGGATTTTCCAGCTCTCCAACAAGCCGGAATAGTCGATTTTTTTTCTGAGTATGGCAAGCAGATTTATAATCCAACAGGGATCTTTTATTGGACGGGGCGTTCAAAGACGGAAGCGAAAATCAACGCTACGATCGGGTCGGCGAAAGGGCGCGCGAAAGATATTTTTGAGGGAGGCGACGACAAGAAAATCACGTTGTGCATCCCGTCCATGCAAAAATATTTCCCTGAATTGAGCACGGAAGAAATATTTCCGTATGCGCCCGAAGCGGGCGTTCCCGCCTTCCGGGAAGCCTGGAAGCAGTGGCTGCTGAAGAAAGCGGGCGCAGACGCCGATCGAATCTCCCCCCGTTTAAACTCGCCTTACGTCATCCCCGGCATCACCGGCGGCATCAGCATTTGCACGCGAATGTTTGTCGATCCCGGCGCGCCCATCATCGTTCCCGACAAGCGCTGGGAAAATTACGACAATGTCTTTCTGCGCAACGTGTTCTGCGAGATTGAAGAATTCCCCACGTTCCGCGGGCAGGATTTCAACCTGGAGGGAATGATCGATTCGATCAAAAAAGTATGGCAAAAGCAGGACCGCGCGGTCGTTATGCTTAATTTCCCCAACAACCCCACCGGCTGCTGCCCGCCGAAAGCCGCCGGTCGTGAGATAGTCAAAACGATCCAGGATCTAACGGCGAGTACGCCGGACAAGAAACTGGTTCTGCTGCTCGACGACGCCTATGAAGGGTATGTGTATGATGAAGAGGCGGAAAATCGTTCGCTCTTTTATTTGTTTGATCCCGCGCCTAATTTTCTGCCGGTGAAGATGGACGGCGTCAGCAAGGAGATGCTCTGGTACGGCGCGCGCATCGGCGCCATCACCTTCATGTGCCCCGATGGATGGTTTGAGAAGGCCGGGCGCGACGATATATTCAAAGAACTCGAGAACAAGTTCCGTGGCGTTGTGCGCAACACGGTCTCCAACTGTTCGCACGTAGCGCAGTCCGCCGCTCTCAAGGCGCTGCAGAATCTCGATCAAATCATGAGCGAGCGAAAGAAAGTCTTCGATCTGCTGTCAGAGCGCTATCATCTCATGAAACAGGAATTGGGCAAATTGACGACGGATCTTTTGATTCCCGATCCATTTCAAGGCGGATTTTTCTGCTTTGTAAACATTAAGCCGGGTTGTGGATTGAAGGCGTCGGACGTTTGCGATCATCTGCTCAAAAAGTACGCTGTGGGGGCGGTGCCTCTCGAGATGGGCGACATCAACGGCATTCGCCTGGCTTTTTGCGGCGTCGAAGCGCAGGATATACCCCAGCTCTGCCAGAGCCTGGAACAGGCGGTTACGGATCTGGCCGGTTGATTGTTTGCGTTTGATAAAACAGGAATGACGTCAAGAAATTGAAAGAGGGCGTGGATTGGCTTCCATGCCCTCTTCCGGTTATACGAACTGATTGATTTTGCTCCGTCTGAACCGATTGGCTGCGCCGATTATTCGTCCAAAGCCGCCAGCACCTGGTCGGTATGACCGTCGACTTTTACTTTCCGGAAAATCTTTTTGATTTTTCCGTCTTTGCCGATTACGAAGGTGCTCCGCTCGATTCCTATGACCTTCTTGCCATACATGTTCTTTTCTTTGATGACGTCGTATTTTTTGCAGATCTCTTCTTTCTCATCGCTCAAAAGCAGAAAAGGCAGGCCGAATTTTTCGACGAATTTGATATGCGAGTCGACGCTGTCTCGGCTGACGCCCAGGACGATCGCATCTTTGCCCTCCAGTTTTTTGATATTGTCCTTAAACGAGCAGGCTTCTTTGGTGCAGCCGGGCGTATTATCCTTCGGATAGAAATAAAGTACGACCTGCTGCTTCTCCTTAAAGTCTTTCAAGGAGACTTTCTTCCCATTATTGGCCGGCAAGGTGAACGCCGGCGCGGCTTTTCCTTCCTGCGGGACCGCCATCATTTCACCTCCATCCATGAAATTAAATGGGTAAAAAACATCGGCTTTATTTTTACGCCGCTTTTTTGAAATGCTACTCTCCCCCCGCCGAATCGCACGATTGATTGTAATCGATAAGTTGAGTGATGGTCGGATGATCGCTGCAGATCGCGCATTCCTTATCGCGGGGAATGGCGGCCTGGCGAAACTGCATGGCCAGCGCATCGAAAATCAACAGCTTCCCTAAAAGCGGCTCGCCGATTTTCAGCAGGACTTTTATCGCCTCCGTCGCTTGAATGGCGCCCATGATTCCGGCGACGCATCCCAGAATGCCCGCCTCCTGGCAGCTGGGAATCATGCCGAGCGGCGGAGGTTCGGGAAACACGCAGCGGTAGCAGGGAGTCTCGCCGGGAATGATGGTGGTCGCCTGTCCTTCGAACCGGAACACGCCTGCATGAATCAAAGGCTTGCGAGCCATGACGCAGGCGTCGTTGATCAGAAAGCGAGCGGGGAAATTGTCGGTTCCGTCGAGAATGACGTCGTAGGGATCGATTAAATCGAGAATATTGGATGAATCGACGCGCAGAGAATGTTGATGGATTTGACAGTCGGGATTTAAGTCGGCCAGTTTGCGCGCGGCGGATCGGGTTTTTGGGGCGCCGAGATCGCTGGTGAAATGCAGAATCTGCCTCTGGAGATTGGATCGATCGACGGCGTCGTCGTCGGCCAGGCCCAGCGTTCCGATTCCCGCGGCCGTAAGATAATAGGCGGCCGGCGAACCAAGCCCTCCGGCCCCGATCATCAAAACTTTGCTTTCCAGCAGTTTTTCCTGACCTTTGCCCCCTACATGCGGCAAAATAATATGGCGGCTGTATCGTTCGATCTGTTCGTCTGAAAAGTGAAACATAATGGAAGCCAGTTAATCCTGAATGCCAGGTCTTCTCATGATCCTTGCTGATTGGGTGAATGGGTCAAGGGTCAATACTCAGCGGTTTTTTGGATGACAATGTGCACCAATCCGTTTTCATCCTTGAATGATTCCAGAATGGTTTGCCCGTCTCTCTCCAGACTTTTGGGGACGTGACGAGCCGGTTCGCCGTCATCCACGACCACTTCCAAAATGCGCCCCATCTTCATTTCTTCCAGAACGAGTTTCGCCTTGACGTAATTATACGGGCAAGCCACGCCTTTGTAATTGACGCGGATGTCGGGTTCGGCCATGGGAGCATCCCTTGTCGATTGGTTTATTGTGGATCGCCTTCTTTGATCCAGGCTTCGTTGAACGCTGCGTGTTTAATGGATTTCCGGTTGTCCGGCAGATGATAGCTGTACGTCGCATGAATCGTCCCGTCGCGGGATTGAATCAACGAGGGATACGAGAATCGCCCCTCGCCGGGGTTGACTTTCTCCAGATGCCGCCCCCATTTCCAGGTTCCTCCCTCATCGTCCGAAAGGGAAAGGTTCAGGCTGTGGCGTCCGTCCTCCGTATCGTTGTACATCAAAAGCCAGTTTCCGTTTTGCAGGCGGATCACCTCGACGCTCGAACCGGGATTGGGGAAATCCATCTCGCCTACGCGGCTCCAGGTCATCCCCTCGTCGCCGGACGAAGAGATGCGGATTCGGTTTCGAGGGCCGTTTTCGCGCATCATGGCGACAATCGTTCCATCCTTTTTCTGGATGAGGCTGGGCTGGATGTTTCCAAAGCCGACCAGCGGCCGGCTGGCTTCCCAGGTTTTCCCTCCGTCTTCGGTGATCGCGATGATGGAAATGCTGAATGCATCGGTATACAAAGGAAGAAGAAACTTGCCGGAGGGCAGCTGCAAGGGATGAATTCTCGTCATCCATCCGATTCGCTGCTGAAGCCGGTTGTTAACATTCCGCATGTGATAGGCGGTGAATTC
>JAFGTC010000236.1 GCA_016934335.1 Candidatus Omnitrophota bacterium
TCACGGAAAAATTGGGATGATCGACATCTTTGACCATCTGCACAACTTCGCTGGGCTTATTGAGGAAGAAGCCCGGTTCGAATTCCCACACCAATTTGACGCCGAAATCCTGAGCGAGTTCCGCGCAATGCCTCCACGTTTCGGCGATGCGCGCTTTCACGGCGTTATCATCAACGCCGGGAACGCCGTCCGGCGGAGAGACGGTATCGACGCGAATGGCGGGCGATCCCAAATCGAGACAAAGTTGGAGATTTTTCTTGAAAACTTTGACATACAGATCGTCTTTCTGCGCTTCCTCCGTACCGGGTCCGGGACACGCCCAGAAATCAGCGGCCATTCCGGAAACTTCCAAGCCGTTGGCTTGGATCAGATTGCGCAGTTTTTCGCGATCGGCTTTCATGGGATAGTCGTCCGGATGAACATGGGGCTTGAATGCGCCGACTTCGACGCCGTCGTATCCGTATTTTCCCAATGTACGAACCACCGTATCAAACGGAATCGGATTATCTTGATAGGGACCAAAGGCATAAGCCCACGATCCGATGGAAAGTTTTGCCGTCATATTTCCCATTCCTCCAATTTTTATTGTCTGTATTTTGTGTTTCTCTCTCCATCTCGCTCTGAGACCGGGGGAGAGAATATCAACCGCCTAAAAGCGGCCTGTTTACATTACTCTTTCATCAATAATTCCGGCGCAACAGTTTGATTGATGGAAAAGAAGCCCGCTTTAGATCAACATCCTCTCAGGGATCATGTTCGCATGGATTCTCACTGCGAAGACCGAACGCGCCGGTTCGCCTCAAATCCCGCCGGATTGTATATCGTATAACTAGAGCAGGGGAAATGTATAGTGCAAGGAAGAATGAAAAACGTCGCCGAAACAGGAGATGACGGGATTTTTAAAGGGCGTCGACGGCGCGCGTCTCGAGTTTTTTATGCATTTTGAATCCAACAATGAATACAACGATCGACGCCAGAATCGCGAAGGGAATGCCGGCGGAAAAGACGATCGAGCGTTGAATCTCCAAATCGACGGGCGCATTTGCTGTCAGACGCATATTTGAAGAGAGGATGGCATAGCGATACCATTCTAAAATGCCTGCCATGGGATTCAGAAAAAAGAGAGAAAATTGAAGAGGGTCGGGTACTTTCTTGAATACTTCCGATACGTCATATAAAACGGGCGATAGATAAAACCAGACAAAAACTAGGAATTCCATGATTTGAGTCGTATCCCGATAGAGAACATTCAAGACCGAAGTCATCAAGCACAATCCAAACAAAAACGCGGTGTGCACGGCGATGACAAACGGAAGATGCAAGATCGTCCAGGAGAGATGCGCTCCACTTAAAAGATAAATGATGGGGATTACGACTACCAGCGAAAACAGGAAATTAACCAGATTGGCCGATACGACCGCCGCGGGAAAGACAGTTCGCGGGGAATAGACTTTTTGAATCAGATTGGCGTTGGATAAAAGCGAGTGAACGCCTTCCAACAGAGCGGTGGAGAAATAAAACCAGGGCATATAGGTCACAAGCAGCAGGATGTAATAAGGGACATCGTAGCTTCCGCTTTGCAAATCGAGCAGTGACGAAAACACCACGGCCAGCACGGCAATGGTCAGCAGTGGGCGCAGCAGGCTCCAAAAAAATCCCAGTACGGATACTTTGTAGCGCGCTTTCAAATCCCGCACAGCCAGCTGTTTGACAAGGCGGCGATACGACCAAAGTTCACGAAGAGAAGAAACAAGATTCATAGAGTTATCATCGCGGGATATGCGCGGCGCTCGCTTCGCCGGACAATTCTTTCGTAGTTGGATTATCCAATATTCTGATACAGCGACTCATTACGACTCCATGCTTCCATCACCTGCTGCGGCGAGGCGGTTCCCGTCGTGCCGAGCTGCCGGATGGTAACCGACGCGGTGAGATTGCCGATCACGGCCGCTTCAGCCAGGGATGCGCCGGAGGCCAGTGCGGAGACGATGCCGGCGGTAGTGCTGTCGCCGGCGCCGACGATATCGATCGGCCCGTCGACCGGCGGGCAGGGGACGGGATATTGACCTTCCTCGGATACCGGGCAAACGCCCTCTTTATCGAGCGTCAAGAAAACCGGCTTGCCGGTGCGCGCTCTCAAGGCATCCGCGCACTTCTTGGCCAATTCCGTCGAGGGATCGTCCACAATGTCTGAATGAACCGCTTTGACCGCTTCGAAGCGGTTCGGTTTGATGATGACATCCCGGAATTCGCCGATTCGCTCCCGGGAGTCGGCGAAGAAGATCTTCCGGGGATTCTTTCGCGCCGTTTCGGCGACGGCGTCGCGCATACGATCGGTAATGACGCCGCAATTCCTCTCTTGAACCTGATCGGCGACGATTATCGCGTCCGCCTGCGGCGCCAGCGACTGGAGCCGTTGGATCAATTCGTCTTCCAAATCGGCGGGAAGCGGTTGGCGGTTTTTTGCATCTTCCCGGTTCATTTCGACTTCGCCTTCCGGGGTCAAGCGCATCGGTTTGGTATAAGTCGGCGTGAATCGATCCTCCCTGACGACGATATGATCGATTGACACGCCGCGCCGGGATAACGCCTTGCGAAGTTCGTACCCTTCGCCGTCATCGCCGATGACAGTCAACGCGATCAAAGCGCCGACCTTCAGCGCATGCAGATTGTTGCAGACGGTTCCCGCCGCGCCGGGCTGGGGGCGCCGACCGACGACCTGATAAGCGGTTTTACCGGTTTCGATGGAAATTTCATCCAGCGCCGGATCGATCATTAAATATCGATCCAGGAAAAAATCGCCGACAATCAGAATTCGGCGTTCGGGAAAACGAGAGAGGATTTCCTGTAAACGATTTTTGTCCATGATCCCTTTTCGCATAACATGCATGCATCGCCCTGTAATCAGGGGCTTCATAGAATTTACGGCTGTACGGCGCCGACGGCGTGATACAAGGCGGGAAACGCATCCCGATGCTTCCCGGAAACATAATAGCTGACGCCCCCGTCTTTAACCGTCCGCACCAGGATGGTTTTCCATGGCCGGTAATAATAGCGCGGATCGGTGCGCGGCGCTTCTTCGTGGACGTCGCCGGAAATATCGTGCAGATCGAAGACGCCGGTAGTAAAGTTACGGATGACCCGCCCCTCTTGATGCGCGACATTGCGCGCCATGCTCAACGCTTTGAGATACACTTCCGGCCCCATCACCGCCGTTCCGAAATTTAAGAACACGCCGTCTTCCAAGTCGGAAACGCTGTGCGCCATAATAAGAAAGTCACGATACGAGGCCGCGCCCAGGGCGGCGCCGTCGCAATTGGGATGTTCGTGGATGATGTCGTATCCAATGCCGATATGCACCGTTACGGGAACATTCAAGCGCACGCCGGCCGCCAAAACGCTGACGTCTTGATGGGGAAAGTTCTCTTCCAAGATCATCGTCCCGACCGCTTCCCCAAAGCCCATATCTTTTTCTATGCCGGCCTTGACGGCGTCGTTGATCCGGCCGGTTTCTTTCCATAATCCGAATTCGCCGGTTTTAATGTAGCGCTCCACGCTTTCGGTCGTCGAACCGATCAAGGCGAATTCATAATCGTGAATCGGCCCGGCGCCGTTCATGGCGATGTGGGTGATCAATCCGCGCTCCATCAAATCGATGATGTAGCGCGAAACGCCGGAGCGAATGACATGCGCGCCGATCGAAAGGATCACCTGGGCGTTTGTTTCCCGCGCTTTTACCATGGCCTCCGCCAATTTGGGGAGAGCGTCATGGCTGAACTCGGGCGTCGGCGCATCCAGCGGAAGAATGACGGAAAAATCGAGATCGTGAATGCGCTCGGAGAGCGGCTTGATCAAAAGGCGGCTTCGATCGAATAGGGGAAAGGGCACGAGATTATTCCTCCGCAAAGAGATAATTGATTAACGGACGCCATTCGCGGAAATGGGGAATGATCAAATCGGCGCCGGCTTGAATCAATCGGTTGCGCTTCCAGTCATCGACGTTTTGGAGCCCTACTTCGTCGGAAGCAACGCCGACGGCGATTCCGCCCACGGCTTTCGTGTCTTCAATTTCAACAAATCCATCGCCGAAGGTTAAGAGCTCCGAACCGGAAAGGTCGTGATCAGCCAGAATCTTCTGGATGATCATTTTTTTCGAAAAATTCTTATAATCATCCAGCGCGCCGTAAATTTGATCGCCGAAATAGTCGGCCACGCGGATGGCGCTGGATTCATCCACGACATAAGGATGATCAGTGCCGCTGGCCAGGTACATAGTACAGTCGTGTTCTTTCAAGGCGTTCAATAATTCATATCCGCCGGGCATGATAAATTCTTCCGGCTTCAACTCGCCCGATTTCAATCCTTCCACGCGATGCTTGATTCGCTCCCACAAGCGGTTGAGATAAATATGTTTATATTCCAACGGCTCCTTGGGAGAACCTCCACGCTTTTTGACTTCTTCGGCCAATTCGATCATCTGATAAATCGTCTGTTTGCCGGTCAATCGCGTCACAAATTCATTGACCACTTCATTGAGCTGCTCTTCGCTCTCGTCAGTGCCGGTTTCCTGCAGAAATTCGACGCCCATGGGGATCATGATTTTCTGCCAGCCTTCGCGGATGAGCGACAACGTGCCGTCAAAATCGAAGACGACATGGCGAATTTTCCCCCGTTCAATATCGGCGGTTAGAATTTCAATGTTGGTGTTCGGTAAAAAGTTAAGTTGGTCGGTCATCTCGAATCGCTCTCTGATTATTTTGTTGATAGTCATTTAACTGGATAACGGTAGTTTCAATCCAGCATTCCGTCCAGGGATGCGAAATTTTCATGCCGATTCGCTCATTTTTTTGAAAATCCCCGATAAGAAGAGAAAAAAACTGGATCGAACTTTTTGCAACCATTGACGCGAATGAATAATGGAAAGATAATTAACGTTAACGTTAACGTTGCTTTGGGTTCGGGATTTAGGGGATTGAATGAGGTGGGAGCCTTCCCAGAATGGCAAGGGAATGTTCCAACTATGGTTTTGTAATGAAAAAGTCATGCATCTCTTTTCTGAGACGGATGATGATGGATCGTTTTCATTGTGAGATTCATCCCCCAATCCTCGCATACTCCAAAAAACGTAAAGTTGATAAACGATCTTACAACGCATAATGATTCTAAAAAAAGAGGTCAGTAGCTATGACGCCAAATTGTCTTCCCGTCAGTCTAGTCGAAAAACACAACGACAGGACAAATGTGCAAAAAGCGCGCCGCCTCCCTGGTGATTTGATCAGTACGGGCGCAATCACCTTGGGAGATACGCCTTCCGCCTCCAAAATCGACGCCGGGCCGGAGAGCAGCGCCGCCGTTCAATCCATCGCCGATTGGCTGAAAAAAGGCGTTGAATTTCTTGAATCGCACGCCGCCGCGGCGGTTGTCAAGACGACTTTTCAATCCGCCGGCCAGAAGTCTAAAAAAATTCAAATCGCCTGGATGAAAAATCACAACGTAATTTTGAGCATGTTGGCGGATGTCGACGATCCCGTCGCGCAAATGGACGCCTTTTGGCTGCAAGACTATTTAAAAGAGGCGGATTCGGATTCACGCACGGATCAAGGGTTGGCGATTTTGGCGGGTATGGCCGTTCTGCGGCTCGCATCGGCGATCAGCGGCCAGAACCAACGCGAATCACTGCACACTATCTTGGATTTCGCCGCTCTGCTTTCCCGCTCGGAACGCGATGCGTTGAACGCTGTGTTGATGGGAAAAGTCATCGACAGCAACAATGCCTTCGCGTTGTTCCTGCAAGGGGCCCGCGATGCAGCGTTGGCTCAGGAACAGGAGCAATTCGATTTGACCGCCTTCGAGGGGATTCGGACGAACGTTCTCTTCGATGCGGGCAATCGCCTCGAACATGAACTTTTTCAACGGCGCCGCAAGGGAAGCGCAGATCGCTTCGATTACGCCGCCTGCCTCAAGGAGCTAGCCTCCGGCGCCAACGACTCGACGGCGACTCCAGAAGAAATCGATCAATTGCTTCAATGCTTGAAAAAACTTCCTGGAGTGAATGGGACCATCGACAAATGCGCCATCGAGCAGATTGAACAGACTATAAAATGGCGGGATCGGTGGGCGTCGTGGATCATAGGTCAGCAGCGCTTGGATATGCCCTACGACCAAACCGGCGTTGTGCGATTGATGGCCGAAGAGATTGAAGACGTCGATGAAAAGCGCGCTTTGATCAACGAAGCCATCAGTTCAACGTATGACATGGAAACCGAGGGAGAGAACATTCAGCGGCTGTCAACGTGGGCCCGTAAAACCGGCATGCGGATGGTGGCGGGCCGTCTGAGCCGCGCGTTCGGCAACCAGGCGCACTTATTGTCGGTGGCCAAGGTGCTGGCGGATAAAGAAGGATTGCTTCCCTTTGTCAAAAAGATCCAACAAGCCAGCATGGGCGTCGGCGAACTGCAAACCCAGGCGACCCGATTGCTGCACTTGATCCAACAGCGTAAGCAGACGCCCTTCGCGCAAACCGTCGGCGCTCTCAATGCGTTCGAAGAAGCGTTGTTTGAATATCAATCGAAAGAATTCAAGGTCATGCTGCGCGAAAAGGATGAATCGTCCCGGCGCGCCATCGGCCGCCCCGACGCGGAGGCCTGCGGCGTTGTTTTGGACAGTCTTCAAGACCGCATCCGAGAGTTGTACCGCATAGCGGCCGATTTTCGGGATGAACTCGAAAAAACGAAAAAGGATCCAGCCGCCTACATCATCTTTCTGCAGCGTCTTCACCCCGCGGAAACCGTCAATCTGGCCAACGCCAATTTATTCAGGGACGTTCACCCCGGCAAGGAAGAAGATTTGCGCGATTTGATACGCCAGGGGGGGCATTACACATACAGCAGTCCGGGATTGGGCCGAATTTCGGAAGAGCAGGGCGGCGGCGACACGCATTGGATTATCCAAGTCGACGACTGGATCGAAGCCATCCCCTTGTTCATTCACGAACGGGTGGTGCACCGCACCATGATGGTCGGGAAGGAAGAAATCACCGTCGAAGTGATCGAAACCGAAGTCGACCAGGAAGCCATGGAAGTTTTCTTCCGCCTCCATGCGGAATTTTGGGCGCGCAACATCGATGCGGTGATGGATTCGCAGCATGTCGGCCTTGCGCGGCGCTTGATGGCGCAGAACGATCCGGCTCTCAGCGAAAAAGCGGAAGCCTACCGGCGCGAGAATCCCGATGCGACCGATGAAGACGCGGCGTTGGCGGTTTTGGAGCCGGAGGCCGATCTGCACGTTGGAATTGCGGCGCTGGCGGCCTTGATCACCGCGGAATATCGGAAATCGATTGAAGAAGTCAACCGGCTGATCGATGTCGAAGATCTTCCCCGCCTCACCATTCTCGAGCGAGTCATTACGAGCGACAAAGATACTTCGTTGAACAAATTGTTGGGCGCCGCATCCGCTTCGGCCATCGCCAAGGGCGTGGTCGACGGCATTCAATCCGACCCAAAATTGCGCGAAGAGAGCGAGCGCCTGCAGCGTCTCGTCACGCAGCCCACGCGGCGCGTTTCCAGCCTTCACATCCTCACCACCGAATCGGCGGGCATGACCGAGGGATACGTCCAAACCTGGATTGAAGAAGAGATGGCGCTCTTCAATGTGATCCGAACAGAGGGATTGGAAGCCGAAGTGAACAAGCGCATGGGCGAATTTCGCACGCGCATTCAGGCGGTGGCCAAGAAGGTCATCGACGAATTCGGCATGAGCGTGGTCATCGAAGAGGTCATGGCGCAGCAGCGCCTACCCGAACCGGCCGCGGTCATGACGGTTTTGACGTCGTATAAACCGGTCATGGATGAAGCGGCGAAGCTGGCCGTTCTGATTGAGCAGGCGGAAGCATGCGGGCAGCGCAAGGTTCAGTTCGACAATGCCGACGATCCGCAGGAAGTGGAAGACTATATCAAAACGAACCGCGCGTCCTTGATGGAAATTGCCGTTCCCAAAATCGCCGAAAACAACGGCAAGGCTTTCCAGATCCGGATGCAGGAAATTCGGGAATCCACGCAGGAAGAGAATTTATACGAACTGCAAAAGAAAACGATCGCCAGCGAAGAGGATTACGCGGAAGAATTAGAAGCGCTGATTCGATTCGAAGCGCGCAGCGCCATTCTCGAGAAGTTGGATCAAGCCAATCCGCAGCTGCATCTGAAGGATCAGGTGCGAACCTACATCCGGACGCATACGGCATTGGCCAAATCGATGGCCCGTCGCGAAGTGATCGCCAAACATAAACTGAATCATTTAACCCAGCATCCCTTGAATTACTATCAATCCGCCGGCGGAAACAAGCGATACAACCTGCTCTATACCCCCAGCCGCGTCAACTTGGGACACCGCGAACGCGATTCGGTGGTCAAATGGCGTCAATGGGTGGGCGGCGCCGATCGTTGGGCCGCGCAGGCGGGATTCGAGTTTTACAGCCAGATCAACGAAGGCGGCGTAGAGGAGCGCCCCGCCCTGGCCTACGCCGAAATTCAAAAAA
>JAFGTC010000237.1 GCA_016934335.1 Candidatus Omnitrophota bacterium
AGAAAACATGATATATCTACTTTTTGTAGAATAATATCGCATGAGGGAAGCATGCATTTTTTTATTGTTTTTTAATTACATAAATAAAAAATGGCGTGAATTTCATCTGCCGCGGGGAAGGAATTCGATCATGGGCGGGAGCGGGTGCAAGAAAAAGGAAAGGGCAATTTCCACGAAAACCAAGCGATTGTTTGAAATCTACGATCTGATTGTCATGAATCCGAAGTATTGGACATGTGGAAAACTAGCGGTTCGTTTTGGCGTTTCCAGAACACAGATTTCTCGCGATATCAATCAGTTGCGAGAAATTGGGCGTGAAATTCAAAGTTCCCAACAAGGTTATTACATATTCCAAAAATAAAAAAGTGTTACTCCCCATGGGAGGGAACAGTGGATAAATTGTTGTAGACAAAAATTTGTTTTACTATTATGTTATAAGTAACGACATATTTAATTGTTTTTTTAGAAAGGAGGCGTCGGTTTATCAAGTAAAAACAGCGTTCAATACTCAATCAATAAAGAAAGGAGGTTTTTGCCATTTCGTTCTTATTTAATTCATCAAGGAAAGTAGGATTAAATTACTCATTCAATCATTGAAACCAAATATTGTAGAAGGAGATACTAAAATGAAGCGTTATCTTCTCGTTTCGTTCTTTCTCATTCTATCGAGCAACTTAGTACTGGCTCAAACTCCTGAATCTTTGGAGCAGTTCTATAAGAGCCAGCAAGACGCGATTCAGACCAGCAAGATTACGTATTTCAAAATCAAGACGATCCCGCCCCTAGTATTGCGCGGAGGGATTGATCGCGTTCAAGAGCGGGAAGATTGGATCGCCGATCAGTTGGAGATGTTCCCGAAAGTAAGAGAATCGGGGAATTATGATCCGGAAAAAGAGAAAGCTGTTCTGGAAACCATCGAAGCGTTTCAAAAGGAGATGTACGAGCCTCGCATCTATCATCAAGAAGTAACTTACATCACGACGCCGGCGAAGCGATGCCAGATCATCAAGAAATTATCTCCCGGCGAGCCGTTCGAACAAACTAAAGTCTATGATGGGGAAAAATCGTTTCTGTATGTTCCTCACCTGGATGAACTGCACTCGCTCTCCAACAGCATCTGGTTGAATCCTAAACAAGGAACATGTCTATTCGGCGCGGACATCGGATGGCGGCTGGATCATGGATATACGATCGCGAAGAAAGATGGATTCTATACGCTTATCGATTCAGACGGCAATGAGAGCGCATCTTTTCTTATTGATCCTGCGAATCAGAATGCGTGGACGCAAATGACATTCTCTCATGGCGACTATGTCATCGCGACCTCCGATTTTCAGATGGAAAACGGCATTCCCGTACCGAAAGTCGTTACGGTTCACCGTAAAGCATCGGATGGAAGTTATTATGAAATTGAACGCATGGAATTGATCGAGGCGGAAATCAACGGCGTCATTGACGACGACTTATTCCAAACTCCCCAAGCGGAAGAAAAATCTTCGCGATTAGCGAAACGGATCGAACATTGATATTTCTCTTATCAACAAATTGAGGAAGAGAGCAGCAGAAATTTATATTGTCTTTTTGCTGCTCTCTGATTTGCGGTAATCCTTCGCTTTGTTTTTTTTGTAGAGGCTTCGAAGCGAACATGAAGCGTCCATCTGCGTTCACACTGATTGAACTGCTCGTCGTCGTCGCCGTCATCGGGATTTTGGCGATGATCGTCGTTCCTAATTTTCTCAATGCCAGAACGCGCGCGCTTGTCTCGCGCGTGCACGCCGATATCAAAAGCACGGAAACCGCGCTGGGATTATTCATGACCGATCAATTGGATCGAAAACCTGCGAACGGATGTGAGAATACATATAAATATCCTTATTTTTTTGTAGCGCTGACTACGCCCATTCCTTATATGAGCGCTTTGCCGAACGATGTTTTTAAGCCCCTTCCATCCGAGGAAGATTTTAGCGCTCCTCTTCACCCGTTTTTGGAATACCTATCGGACACGCCTCGCAGCGGAAGCAGCGAGAAGAATTGGAAAGATCAAGGCATCGTGATACACGGTTTTTATACCCTGGCTTCGTACGGTCCCGACCGGGATCTGGATTCCGGGCTGTCATTTACAGCCCGCGACATGATATGGGATTATGATCCAACAAACGGCGTTCTTTCCAGCGGGGATATTGTGAAGATCGACGGCGACCTGTCCGGCGCCATGACGATCAACCGGAACGGCCGGAAACGGTGACAGGCAATATTTTTTTTTTACAAAATCCTCCTCAAAATCAAGCGCGACCGGCTCTTTTCTTCCTTTTTCTTCCTTCGAAGATTTTTCGGCGGATAGTAGAGAGTCGGGCTGCGCTTCGCTTTGAGCTCTACACTGCCGGCCGGCCGCTTGTTTATTCTGTTTTGGGGGGCGGGAACAGGTTTTGGTCGCCGGTCGCTTTGTATTGAACGCGGAGGCGATGCAGTTCGGCTTTGAGACGTCTGACTGTATCCGCGTAGGCGGGATCGTTGTAGACGCTCTTCAGTTCGTGGGGATCCGCCTGGAGGTCGAACAGTTCCCACTCGTCGATGAGGTAGTAGTGAATCAGCTTGTGGCGCTGAGTGCGGACGCCGTAATGGCGCTGGACGCTGTGCACAGCGGGGAATTCGAAGTAGTGGTAGTAGATCGATTGGCGCCAATCCGAAGGAGTTCGGCCCTGCAGGAGAGGAACGAGGCTGCGGCCCTGCATGCCGGAGGGGATGTCGGCGCTGGCGATGTCCAGAAAGGTTTCGGCGAAATCGAGATTCTGCACGAGATCCGTGTTGACGGCGCCCGGCGCAGTGACGCCCGGCCAGCGGACCATGAAGGGCATGCGCAGAGATTCTTCATACATCCAGCGCTTATCGAACCATCCATGGTCGCCCAGATAGAAGCCCTGATCCGAACTGTAGATCACGACGGTGTTGTCGGCCAATCCGCTTTGGTCGAGGTAGTCTAAAACGCGGCCGACGTTTTCGTCCACGGAGGCGATGCAGCGCAGGTAATCCTTCATGTAGCGCTGGTATTTCCAGCGAACCAGATCTTTGCCTTGGAGGCCGGCTGTTCGGAAGGCTTCGTTTTTGGGATCGTAGGCTTTGTTCCAGGCTTCCAGTTGTTCGGGGGTCAGGTTTTTGGGGGGGATGAGTTTCAGATCATTGTCATTCAGGTGGCGTTCGACGGTCATTTCCTGGGTTTTGGCGGCGCTGGTTCGGTTGGCGTAATCGTCGAAGAGGGTGTCGGGCTCGGGGATGGTCTGGTCGTCGTACATGTGCAGATAGCCGGGGCCGGGCTGCCAGTTGCGATGGGGGGCCTTGTGTTGGTACATGAGCATGAAGGGCTTTTGGGAATCGCGCTTGTTTTTGAGCCAATCCAGGGCGACGTCGGTGAGGATGTCGGTGGTGTAGCCGGTATGCTTCACGACGCCTTCGGGGGTTTTGAGAGGGGGATTGTAATAGGGGCCCTGGCCGATGAGGACGTTCCAGAAATCGAAGCCGGTGGGATCGGATTTGAGGTGCCACTTGCCGACAATGGCGGTTTGATAGCCGGCCTGCCGGAGGAGTTTGGGGAAAGTCTGCTGGGCGCCGTCGAATGTTTCGCGGTTGGTGGGGACGCTGTTGAGGTGGCTGTGTTTGCCGGTGAGGATCACCGCGCGGCTGGGCGCGCAGATGGAGTTGGTGCAAAAGCAGTTGTCGAAGCGCATTCCGCCGTCCGCGATGCGGTCGAGGTTGGGGGTTTGGTTGATTTTGGAGCCGTAGGCGCTGATGGCGTGCGAGGCGTGATCGTCGGTGAAGATAAAGATGATGTTGGGGCGCTGTTTCGGAGCGGCGGCGGTTGATTCGCGGGCGTACAGCGAGCGGGGCAATCCCAATGAGGCCGCGCTTAAACCTGCGATTTGAAGAAAACGGCTTCGATTCATTTTCTGGTTCATGATTGTTCCCTTCATTGTGTTCTTGATGATTATTATGCATATTTTGGCGGGCGTGAAAACATCACTGGCCGGAGAACCCGCCTATCGAGTATGATGGGGAGTCGATGTTGATTGATCAACGATTGGAGGATTGTCATGAAGATAAGACGATGTTGGATGGTGATGGGATTGTGGTGGATCGCGGCGGGGGCGGCCGGCGCGGGCGAGGAAGCGCCCGCCGGGCCGATTCATCCCGAAACGATCGGGCTGCATTATATATCGACCAGTTTCGAGAATGCGTCGCCGTTGTATTGGGAGATCGATGCGGAGGGGATCATTCATGTTTATCTGGTCTACGATTACGAGCGCGATTCGACCAACCGGGCGAACGGGCATTGGCATTTTCAGATTCAGGGGGAGAAGGGGGCGGATTTAACCTTTATGCTGCATAATTTTAAGAATGTTTGGAATGGGAGGGTGGGCGTTCCCGTGTCGGAAAAGAGCATCTGCTTCCTGTCGGTTGATGGGAAGGAGTGGGACGTGATTTCCACGGAGTTTGTAGACGGCGAGAAGGTCAAGTTTACGGTGCATATGGAGAATGAGTCGATCTATGCGGCGCGGCTGGCGCCGTATCGGATCAGCGATCTGGAGGCGTTTCTGGAGGAGATCGGGAATCATCCGCTGGTGGAGATTGAAGAGATCGGGCGTACGGCGGAGGGCCGGAAACTGGAGATGATCCGGGCGGGGGATCCGGATGCGCCTTACCGGGTGTTTCTGCGGGCGCGCGCGCATCCCTGGGAGCCGGGGGGGAACTGGGTGGTTCAGGGTTTGATCCGGCGGCTGCTGGGAGACGATGAGACGGCGCGGCGTTATCGGGAGAAATACTGCGTTTATGCCATGCCGATGTCCAATAAGGACGGCGTGGCGCGCGGCCGCACGCGCTTCAACAGCCATGGAATGGATTTGAACCGGAAATGGGATCAACCCGCCGATCCGGATCTGTGCCCGGAGAATGCGGCGCTGGAATCATGGCTGAAGGCGATGATCGAGCGGGGGCGGCGGCCGCATCTGGCGATCGATTTTCATAATGACGAAGGAGGGCTGATGCATATCAGCCGCCCCAACGTCGAGTTGGAGACGTATTTGAAGCGGATGGAGCGATTGGAAAATCTGATGCGGGAGATCACCTGGTTTACCGAGGGGGCGACGGGCGGCAGTTTTCGAAATCCCGGAACGATCGGCGAGGGATTTCTGGAGCGATTCGGTGTGGACGCCATCGTGCAGGAATTGAACTGCAACTGGATCGAAGGATTGAAGAAAGAGCCGATGGGGAGAGATTGGGAGTTGTTGGGCGAACAGTATTGCGAAGTGTTTTACCGGTATTTCGAGGATTACGAATGACGGCGGGGCGCATGCGGCGGCCGCTTGACGCCGCGAAAGAGATTGAGGATGATGAATTGCCTTAAGATGAATTAAACCAACCAGGAAAACTAAGACTCGCTGGAAGGCGGGTTAGGAGGAGATCATGACGAAGAATGCAGTTTCACGGAGACGATTTATGGGGGCGGCCGGGGCGAGCGCGGCGGCGATTTCAGCGTTGTCGGCGAATGCGCCGGCGGTCTTGGCGGCGCGATCACCCAATGAGACGATCGGAGTGGGACATATCGGCATCGGGGTGCGCGGGGGCACG
>JAFGTC010000238.1 GCA_016934335.1 Candidatus Omnitrophota bacterium
CCATTCCCTCGATCTGATTCGCTGGACCACCGGCCTGGAATTCGTCAAAGGCGCCGCCTTTCACAACAACATCGGCCGCCCCGACATCGGCTGCATGGAAAACAGCGCCGCCATCATCCTCCAAGCCGGCAACGGCGCAATCATGTCCAGCCGGTTGGATTACTGCCGCCCGGAAATCGCTCCCTCCTGGGGCGACGATCGCCTTCGCATCGCCGGCTTGGACGGCGTCGTCGAAGTGATGCAAAATAAAATCACTTTGATCACCAAAGACAAACAGCCCCACGAAGTCCCGCCGTCCGAATCCATCGCGCCCTTCCAGAATTTTCTCGACTCGATCGAGGGCCGCGCCGAGCCGATTCTCTCCTCGGACGACTGCTTCCGGATCACCGAAGTCGTTCTGAAACTGCGGGACGCCGCCGACGCGGAATCCATGGCGCTGCTGTAATCGCGTTGATTCTCCGATGAAAAAATTCTATCTTCGTTTGATCGGCGTCGGCCTTTTTGTCTATCTGCTGGGCTGGGTGGTGGACGCCGGCGAACTGGGCGGCGTTCTCAAGCGCTTCAATCCCTGGACGTTTCTCTACGTCATCCCCTTCCATGCGTCGCTCTGGCTTCTGCGCGTTCGCCGCTGGCAGATTCTATTGCATAACGAAGAGATCGATCTGCCCTTCTGGGACGTTCTCGCCGTCGCCGCTTCGGGATTTTACATCGGCTGCCTGACGCCGGGCCGGCTGGGAGAATTCGCCAAAGTCAACTTCATCATGAACGCCGGCTATTCGTTCCGCGGGGCGTTCATGTCCACCCTCCTGGAGCGGCTGCTCGATGTGGCGGCCCTTTTCTTCTATGTCCTCTTCGCCGTCTGGGTTTGCTGGGAGGCCCTGCCCGAGACGATGGTCTTTTATATGATCCTGATCGCATTGGGCGTCTGCGCGCTGGCCGCGGCCTACCTGCTTCGCCGGCCATTGAAAACGGCGCTGCTTCGCCTGATTCCCGAATCGATCGCCGGCGGCGTCGAAGAGAAACTGCGCATCTTCGCTCATTCCGTCAACGCCGCCCGCGGCCCCGGCGGCTGGCGCCTGATGGCCTACGCCCTGGCCATGTGGGGCTTGAACCACATCATCATTTATCTCTTTTTTTGCGGCGCCGGATTCGACATCCCTCTCTATTATTCATTCGCCTTTTCCACCATCGGCTCCCTGGCCGCCCTCATCCCCGTTTCGATCTACGGCGTGGGCGTACGCGAATCGATGATGATCGGCATGTTTTCGCTGGTCGGCTACGCCCCCGGCGAAGCCAAAACCGCCGGATTCGTTTTTGGGATGATGTTTGTGCTGCTGTTTCTCTATCATACGATTTGGGGATTGATCTGGTGGTCGAGCCCCGTCATGCAGAAATATTTCTCCAAAAACTCAGCGCGTTGACGCCTTCTCCAAAGGCGCATCGCCCGATTTGATCAGCGCATATTTCATGAGAATCGGCCCGATGATTTGATTGACGGCGATGCAGGCCACCACCAGCGTTTTCACGGCCGGCGCCCAGGATAATCCCTCCCGGTTCAACAGAGCCGCCAATCCCAGACTCACCCCCGCCTGCGGCAGAAAAACCATCCAATATGTTTTAAGCGACTTCAGCGAAATCCCGGATAAATACGCGCCTATCCAGGTGGAGAACGCGAGAGACGCCATGCGCAGTACGACCAGCAGCAGCGCCAGAATCCACATGTCGGCCAAGGCGTTCAAATTGAGCGACGCCCCGGCGACGCAGAAAAAAATGACGTAGATGATCAGGGAGCTTTCTTCGATCGTTTTGATCAACTCCCGCCCTTGGCTGGAGGCGTTCGTCACCCAGACGCCGGCGGTCACGCAGACCAGCAGCGCATCGAGATGAAAGGATTGCGACCCCGCGGATACCAGATAGCAGAATGCCAGCAAAAATAAGATGGGATCCACCTTTACCTTGGCCAGATAAAATGACAGCGCGATTCCCGCCAGCACCCCCACGCCGATCGACAGCAGTAACTCTTCGCCTAAACGCAGCAACTTCTCCCATTCAAGCGCTTCCAGCCCTTGATCCATCATCCCCAGCGCCATCAACACGCAGGTGAACAGGGTGATGACAATGACGTCTTTCACCACCGCTACCCCGAGCGCCAGATCGGAGCTCAGCCCCGAAGCGCGCGTCTCGGTAATGATCGCAATGGTCGTCGACGGCGACTGCGCGATGGCGATTACCCCGATCACCAGCGAAATGCCCCATTTCGCCTGCGTCGAAAGCGGCGCGAAGATCGGCGCGTAGGAAACCAGAATATATGTAGTAAACGTACCCCACAGAAACACCCACACGGTTTGATTGAGCGTGATAGATATAATCCCCTTCCAACAGCGCTTCAAATTCGCCAGACGGAGTTCGCCTCCCGCCGTCAGGGCGATGAGCGTCAGCGCGATTTGATCGATCAACAGGAAATCCTTCACCGATTCCTTGGACACGATCTTTAACGCATACGGGCCGATCAGCATGCCCGCGAGCAGGTAGCCGGTGATCCGGGGAAGCCGGATCGGCGCCAGAATCTCTCCCAGTAAATACCCGGTTAAAACTACAAATCCCAGCGAAAACGCTTTGGCGCCTTGCACTTCCGACAATTCTCCATACGGATAAAGGCGGACGATCAAGACCAGCGCGAAGACGATGAACAGGGCGCTCAAGCGATCTTTCATTCCGGCGACTCCTCGGCCGGCGGCGGCAGGGATGTTTCATATCGCCAATGCCCTCGCCGGCTTTTTTCTGCATTTCCACTAGCGCGAAGAACCGACATCGCAACCGACGGGCCGAGAACCTGCTGGACGATCACCGCCAGGATGACGACGCCCAAGGCCAGATCCGCTAACGCCCCCGGATAAATCAAATAAAAATCGACCGCCAACGCCAGCGCCACGCCTCCCTGCGGAAGCATGGTCAGCCCCAGGCGTTTGGGGATGGCGCTCTTGTGCGGGTAGAACCATCGGCTCGCCGCCCACGCCCCCATCCAAAGCCCCATCGTCCGCCCGGCGCAGTAAACAACGGTTATCCCCAACGTCAACGGCGTAATCGGCGGCCACAACGCCCCTGCCAGAATCATGAACACCACAAAAAAAGGCTTCTCGTTGGAAACCATCCATTTCGTAATGCGGCTCCGCGTAAAATTGGGCAGATTGGTGAGCGTCGTCCCCATCACCATATTGACGAACAAAGGCGAGAGATGAAGATGCGAAGAAAGCCCTCCGGATAGAATCACCGCGCCGGTCAATATCAAAAGCAGTTCGTTTTGCGCCAGGCGGCGATTGGTTAAATAATGGACCATCCATCCCAGCAGCGCGCCCAGCAGCAAAGTCATCATCACCCATTCCACGCCGCCCATCACAGGGATGGCGGCGATGGGCGTCACGGAGCTTCCGCCGTTGGACGCCAGAACCGGCAGGTTTGTGGTCAGCCACCGCTCCATGCTGGGATATTGCAACATAGTGGAATGATGAATCCCATACCACAATCCCACAATCGCTATTGCGATCGGCGACCGGACTTCGGTTAAAAGCTGAATCAAGCGGAACGTCTCCCCCCGCGCATCGATGTTCCGCTTCAACAGCGCCAGGGCCGAATAGGCGGACGTGGCGCTGATCCAACTCAACAAAAAACTCAAACTGATCGTCGCCTGCTGCAGATTCTTTTTATCGGCTTCTTGAATGACCAGGCCCGCGTTTTGAAACAGCCAGGGAATCGACAACAGAAACAGAATGAATAACAGGCCGAACGCGGCGAAGGAGATCGTCGCCCCCATTAGCCAGATCGGCGCGGGAATGCGCAGCAGATCCCGCCGGTCGAATTGCAGGCCGATCAACAATCCGATCCACCCTAAGCCCAGACTCAAAACCGGCGAGAGCTGGTGCAGCGCTTCTTCGGAAAGAACATTGGCCGCCCGGGGCCCCGCAATCAAGCCGATGAATAAAAATTCCACGCCCGCCGTGAACAAAGATTGCGCCCCCAGCGAAAAACGCCCCTGAAACAGCGTCAGTCGAGAAGCCGCCGCTCCGATTAACAATAAAAGTACAAACCCTACAACAATGTTCATCGGTGAGTAATTCTCTCTTTTTCAAAAACACGGATAGCGAAAAAATGGTATCAAAACAATCCGAATCAGACCATGCCCGGCGCCGTCGAACGCCGCCCTGCGAGCGCCGCCGTTCGCTAACCCGTCCCCTTTTTCTTTATGATATATTAAGACGTGGAAGCCTTCCTGGGAGAGAGCATGAAATCGACGGGAACCGTAAACAATGAGCCTATGCTCGGATCCGTGAGATCGATGTCCAGGTCTTGCAGTATATCCAGAAATCGCTGAACGATCTCTTTCTGTGGTATCAAGGCGAAGATGTTTTTGTTATAAGCGCGCGAACCCCGCGTGGATTTCAGCAGGCCCGCGAAAATAGGTACGTCTTTGGCCAAAACGCGCTCCATGGCCACCCCTTCGATGACCGTCGCGTTGGTGATTTCCAATTCCACCAATTCCGCCAGGATGTCGTCTAAAAGTTCTTCTTGATTCAGAACAATGACCAATAACAGCATATTGACTCGATTCGGAGCGTATCAAGGATTGTCTATCGATCCATGGCCGCCGGAGCCCCCCGCCCGGCTTTCTTCTCAAACAGGAGCATTACTCTTCTTCGCGGGCTTCGATCATCTCGATGATCTCTTGCGCCGACCGGGCTTTGTGCACTTCTTCGCGGAAGGAAGATTTCCGGAAAAAGCGCGATATTTTACTCAGGATGCTCAGGAAGGAGGTCTGAAGCCGCGGCTCGCCCGCCAGCATGAAAATCAGATTCACCGGTTTGCCGTCCAACGATTCAAAATCGATCCCTTTCCGGGATATCCCCAGGCACAACACCAACCCGCGCACCCCTTCCGCCGTAGCGTGAGGAATGGCCATGCCGTGGCCTATGCCGGTCGTCTGAATTTTCTCGCGCGCCATCAAGGCTTCCACCAAGGCTTCTTCGTCTCCGATCTTATCGCTCTGGGTCGCGAGCGCCGCCATTTCTTGAATGACTTCCGGTTTTGTTCGGCCTTGAATATTTAGCGAGATGCATTGCTCAGAAAGAATTTCTGATAAGTTCATTCACGTATTCCCACATTCCCAGACTTTTGAGTATTATACAAAAACCTTGGTCTCGTACAATCCTTCCATCCTCTCGCGGCCAAAAAAACAACGCCCCTCTCCCCGCCTCCGCCGTGTTTTGCATCGCGCGCAAAAAAAATGCTTGATTTTTATGATTTATATCATGACAATATAGACGGAAGGGATGTTCAACTATGGCAAAAATTCTAAAATGGGTGGGATTGATTGTGCTGCTTATCGCCGCCGTGAATGTCGTTCGAATCATCGCCGTCAAATCCAAAAAAGCCGTCACCACGCCCGACGGCAAATACGACGTGATCGACGGCATGATCGGCAAAGTGGCCTTGGATCAATTTCAAAACGTTAAAGAGAAGCGGGACAGCTTCAACATCCCCGCTTTCAAGACCGGCTTGATGATGTTCCAAACCCAGCACGGGCGCTTCCCACGCGATATGGCCGAATTGGAATCGTCCGGCGATATCGGGCGCGACGTGACTCGCGATCAATATGGAAATCTTTTCCAAATGGAAATGAAAAATAATCGAACCGTCATTCTCTTTAGCGCAGGAAAGGATAAAATAAAAGGCACGACCGATGACCTCGAGTTCCAGATCCAAATGTAACCGCGCAGGCAGGAATGCGCCAATGGGAATGAAGCGCTTTTAGGGAGATGACAGGCAAGGCGAATGGTTGGAAAGGTGGAGACGCCGATCATGGATAATATACTTCTCGAAGAAGAACAGATTTCCTTGCTGGGGAAAATGCTCTATTACTCCGCAAAACACCTCACCTCCCGGGAGCGGGAAACCTACGACCAGCTGGTTGAAGATCTTCTCCGCAAAGTCCGCAAAAAACGCGAAATGGGCCATCGCCAAAAAGAAGAAGAATTTCATATTCTCAGCGCCCAACTGGAAGCCAAAAAGAACGCCATGCGCAAAAAATCCCCCGAGGATATTTGCCGGCTTTTCGTCGAATCCTGGAACAAGCAGGATTTTGAAACAGAATTTTTCTGCTTGGCTCAATGCTTCCCCATGCGTAAAAAGAAAACCAACGACATCAACGAATATGTCTTCCAGCGCATGGGCAAATATCAAGACCGCCGCTCCGTCGGCCCCATCGCGAAAAAAATCATCGAAATCACCTCCTCCCAGATGCACGGCAATAAAACCTCCATCTATTGCATCGAACTGCACAAAATGCCGGGTAAAGACTTAACCCTTCACCGCGAATACGAATTCCTCTACGAAGATCATGCCTGGCGCATCGCCGACTTCGAAACCATCAAAAGCCATGAGGTGGTCTCCGATCGGAAAATGTACTCCTCGTGATTTCTCACCGGGTGTTTGTTATTTGCTCTTCTTCTTCTCGCTGTTCAAAATCAGACAACTGCGCATTTTTTTGATTTTGTCCAATATTTGCGAATCTTTTCCTCTCGAAACTGTGTCATTTTGAAAATTTATCATCCTCGCTCTTTCGATCGATCAATAAAATTTACTCAATAATTTTTTTTTGAGACAAACAAAATCATTTGCGATAACGTTACGTTAAAGGGTATATCAACGTTTTACTTGCGTTGTTTCACCCGGGCGGTTACAGCGCTTCGCGGCAGGATTTCTCAAATCTATCTCATTATACTCCATTTAGGTATAAATATTGCTACATATTAACAAAATTTAATAAAATAGATTAAACAACTTGAGATTGCCTCATTTCTATTGATTGTGCTTCGCTTGAAACGGGTGAATGAAATGACTTTCAGGATGCACGAGGGATTTATTATGTCTATTCGACCGAAATTGTTCCGAAAAAAACCGCCGGCCGCCAATCCCACACCCCCCGACTCCCGCTTCTTTCATCTTCCCGCTGTTTTTCTCCTCCTGGTCTTCCTCACCTCCATCGCTTACGCCGGAGGATCGATCTACTGGATTATCCGTAAAGACAACGAATTGGAAAAATCGCGCCGCATTGAACTGGAGTTGCGCAACAATATCAAAGAGCGCGACTACGTCATCCAGCAGTACCGCCAGCAGATCCAGCAGTTGGAGCGGCGCGTGGAAATTCTCGACGCCATCCAGGAACTGAGCGCCAATACTCTTTCTCACGATGAGCAGATCCGCATCGCCCGGCAGGTGGATGAAGCCAGCGGCAAATACGGCCATGACCCCTTCCTCATCCTCGCTCTCATGTCCACCGAATCTTCCCTGCGCCCCGGCGTCGCCTCCCACAAAGGCGCCAAAGGCCTCATGCAGCTGATGCCCAGCACCGGCCGCTATCTCTCGCAGCAGATTCGGCAGTCCCCCCAAATCATCGGCTTCGATGAAAACGAAGAATTCGACGTCCCCCACTACCGCAACATCGAGGGCAACATCGAGTTGGGAACCTTGTATCTCACCCAGCTCATGCTGCGCTTCAAAAAGCTGGATTACGCCATCTACGCCTACAATCTCGGCCCCAACCTCTTTCAGAAGCGGCTCGAACAGGGCGGCCCCTTCCCCCGGAAATATCTCGCCAAGGTCCTCGATCAATACGCCCGGCTGACCGCCAACCGCCGCATTTCCCCCGGGGAAAATTCAATCGCCTATGCAGCCGGCGATCTCAACCGGCTCCTCGCCCAGGCCTATCTCCCCAGTCGTTGATATTATCTCGCGTTGATCTTCTCCCGCGTTGATCTTCTTTCCCGTCCCTTTCCAAATTTCTCTCTCTCTGGAACAATAAAGAACTTCATTCTGGTTTGATTTTATTCTGTATTGATACGTGGGCGGCTTCATGCTTGTTTCATTGCATGTATCCAATTTTGTTCTGATCGACGATTGCCGCATCGAGTTTCACCCCGGCCTGAACGTCCTTACGGGGGAGACCGGCGCCGGCAAATCCATCCTGGTCGGCGCCATGAGCCTGCTGGTCGGCGAGCGCGGCTCCTCGGACAGCCTCCGCAACCCCCGCCGGGATGCGATTGTCGAAGCCGTCTTCGAACTTCCCCCCGATTCCGATCTCACCCGCCAGCTGCAGGCCCTCTTGAGCGACTCCGGCGTTCCCTGGGAGGACGGCGCGCTCATTCTCTCGCGCGTTCTCTCTTCCAACGGCCGCCATCGCATCTTCATCAACAACGCCCAGTGCCTCCTCAAACTGCTCAAGGACGCCGGCGCCCTGCTGATGGATCTCCACGGCCAGCACGAACACCAGTCGCTTCTGCAGAAATCCAGCTATCGCCCTCTGCTCGACCGCTTCGGCGATTACGGCGATGTGCTGGAGGACTACCGCCGCGTCTACGGCGAACGCCGGGACGCGCTCGCCCAACTGGCCGCCCTGGAAGAGGACGAGCGCGAACGCCGCCGCCGCGAGGACGCCCTGCGCTTCCAGACTCAGGAAA
>JAFGTC010000239.1 GCA_016934335.1 Candidatus Omnitrophota bacterium
ACGGCATCGATGAAATCATCGTCACCAGCCGGCGCGCCAATCGCCAGGAACTCTTGGACATCCTTTCCGCGTGCCGCCGCACCGGCTGCATGGTTCGCATGCTGCCCGAATTGTACGAAGTCATCATCGGCCAGGTCGTCATCGGCCAGGTGGCGGGCATCCCTCTCATTACGGTCGAGCCCGAATCCATCGACGATCTCGTGTTATTCGGCAAAAGAACCTTCGACCTGGTTTTTGGCATCCTGTTTCTGGTCATGCTGCTTCCGATTTACGCCGCCGTGGCTCTCGTCATTCGCCTGAACAGCCGCGGCCCCGTTCTCTATCGCCAGAAGCGGGTCGGGAAGGATGGCCGGCAGTTCATCATCTATAAATTCAGAACCATGTACGAAAACGCCGAGTTGGAGACCGGCCCGGTCGTCTCCTGGGAAAAAGATCCGCGGGTGACGCCGGTGGGGCGCTTTTTGCGCCGCTGGCGTCTGGATGAAACGCCGCAGCTGTTCAACGTTCTCAAAGGCGACATGAGTTTAGTCGGACCAAGGCCGGAGCGGCCCCACTTCGTCGAAAAATACAAACAAGAGATTCCCGCCTATCATTTGCGCGACGCGGTCAAACCCGGCGTCACCGGATTGGCGCAAATTCATGGATTCTACAACTCGCCGGTGGAGCACAAACTGCGCTACGATCTGGCTTATATCAACAACATCTCCATCCTGCTCGATTTGAAGATTCTCTTTAACACCATCCGGACGGTCGTCTCGGGGCGCGGCGTTTTGGATTAGCATTTGATTTCGAATCGTATTTCTGTTTATATAGAATCATACTATCGAGAAAGGATGTTTTGGTTATGCCTCGTCATCGTTCCGCCTCAAAAAATACTCGCCGTTCTATCTCTCGAAGAACGTTCTTCAGCGCTTCGGCCGCCGCCGCAGGCGCACTCACGTTGGGAAGCCCCGCGATCGTTCGAGGCCAAAACCTGAACGACCGCCTGAACATCGCCGTCATCGGAGCGGGCGGCCGAGGCCGCAGCAACATGGACTCGGTCAGCTCCGAGAACATCGTCGCGTTGAGCGACGTCAATCAGAACAATCTCGGGATTGCGGCGGAAAAACATCCCAAAGCCCGCCAGGTCGCCGATTTCCGCAAACTGTATGATCACGCCAACGAATTCGACGCCGTCGTGGTGAGCACCTGCGAACATACTCACGCGTTCGCCACGCTGCCCGCCCTGCAGCTGGGAAAGCACGTGTACTGTGAAAAACCTCTCACCCACAACATTTGGGAGGCGCGCATCATTCGAGAAGCCGCCGTCAAAGCCGGCGTCGCCACCCAAATGGGAACCCAGATTCACGCCGGCGACAATTACCGGCGCGTCGTCGAACTGATTCAGACCGGCGCCATCGGCGCCGTCAGCGAGGCCCACGTCTGGGTGTCGCGCGCCTGGGGATGGCATGAATCGGAGGAGGCGTGCAAAAAAGCCAACGACATCGTCTGCGTTCAAGATCGCCCCGAAACCGTGGATCCCATCCCCGAAGGCCTCGATTGGGATATGTGGCTCGGACCGGCCCCGCTGCGCCCCTTCAACAACGTCTATTTCCCCGGGCCGAAATGGTATCGCTGGTGGGATTTCGGAAACGGCACCATGTCGGATCTCGGCAGCCATTGGATCGACTTGCCCTTCTGGGCGCTGAACCTCGATTATCCCCTGACCATTGAATCCGGAGGCGCGCCGATCCATCCCGAAATCGCCCCCGCTTCCATGTTCGCAAAATACACCTACGCCAAGCGGGGCGACCGCCCGCCGGTGAAAGTTACATGGTATCAAGGCGTCCACAAACCGGAGATTTGGAAGGAAGGCAAGATTCCTCAATGGGGAAGCGGGGTGTTGTTCATCGGCGACCAAGGCATGCTGCTGGCGGATTACGGCAAGCATACGCTCCTTCCCGAAGAAAAATTCAAGGATTTCAAACGCCCCGAGCCCTTCATCCCCAAATCGCTGGGCCATCATGCGGAATGGATTCATGCATGCAAAACCGGCGATCCCACAACCTGCAACTTCGTATACGCCGACTGGCTCACCGAAGCCAACCATCTGGGCAATGTAGCCTTTCGAGCCGGCAAAAAACTGGAGTGGGATCCGAAGACGCTGAAAGCGACAAACGCCCCCGAAGCCGACCGCTTCATCAAACGGCAATACCGCAAAGGCTGGGAATTGGTATAGGAAGTAAAGGATTTAATCGCACTTAAAATACAGCATGGTAGGGTGGGCTAAAAGCGTAGCGTAACCCACCATCCTGGTCATCTTGTTCAATCCCGGCCATCCCGGTTCAGGTATTGGTAGAGCTCAAAGCGAAGCGCAGCCCGCCATTCGCAGACTCTTTCCAGTGGAATTGCAGAATTTTGTAGAAATAAAACCGCCTTCACGGTTTCGTCGTGGAGGCGGTTTTCAATGAAGACAGTATGAGTGCGTGGCAGGGAGGGGGTTAGGACAAATAATCGCCCTTACGCATACAGCGGGTGCAGGCGTAAATGCGCTGCGTCTGCTCGCCGTCTTTTCTGATCGTAACTCTTTGTAAATTAGGCATAAAACGCCGCTTGGTTTTGTTGTGGGCGTGACTGACGTTGTTTCCTACAGCCGGGCCTTTTCCGCATATTTCACAAACACGAGACATGATTATACTCCTATATGTACGCTGAATATTTCTTGTCGGGACAAAACGAAAAAGAATTATAACCTTTCCAGAATAGATTCCAAGGGTTGCAAATACAAGGTCTAAAGAGAACGGCGAGAGGCGCTTTGCGACGATTTCTCCATCGGCGGCGCGCGCCCATTTATTCGGCGGCCCATCCGGAATACAATCGAGTTACTTGTCTTGTTGTTTCAAATACCATTAAACAAAGGGTTTGCCAAAATGATTACGCCCAAACGCAAAGGACGAAATATTCATATTATTCTCGAAACCGGCATTGTAGCCGTCATTCGTGCGCAAAGCAGCGAACAGCTGGTCGACGTCGCCAAAGCGCTTCGCGACGGCGGCGTGAAGGCCATCGAGGTCACGATGACCACCCCTAACGCTCTGGAAGTCATCAATACGGTGTCCGGCATGATGAAAGACGAATGCGTGATCGGCGTCGGCACGGTGCTCGATCCCGAAACCGCCCGCGCCGCCATTCTCGCCGGAGCGGAATATGTCGTCAGCCCCACGCTGAATCTGGATGCGATCAAGATGTGCCGCCGCTACAACGCCGTCTGCATACCCGGCGCGTACACGCCCACTGAAATTTTGACCGCGTGGGAAGCCGGCGCCGATGTGGTGAAGGTGTTTCCCGCCTCCACCCTGGGCCCCGGATTTTTCAAGGATGTTCTCGGACCGCTTCCCCAGATTCGCTTATCGCCCACCGGCGGCGTCAGTCTGGATACGGTCGCCGATTTCATCAAAGCGGGCGCGTGCTGCGTGGCGGCCGGCGGCAATCTGGTTTCTAAAAAAGCGCTGGCCGAAAACGATTGGGCGGGAATCACTCAAACCGCGCAGCAATTCATCGAAAAAATCAAGGAAGCCCGCGAATCCTGAGAAGCCTTTCGCCAAACGCTCCGCCGGCGTTGTGACCGCTTCCCATGTTTCAAACGAGCTTTGCGAGCCTCGCAGGGCGCAGCCGGGAGTGAAAAAAAAGGCCTCTCTAGGCCATGGTTATTCCATGGGGCTTGCCCTCGATGCGATTTTCGTTCAAAAATGATGGAAAGAATTCAAAGACAGGAGAATTGAACATGCCAGAACTGGTTACCTTCGGCGAAGCCATGGTTCGCTTGTCGCCGCCCGATTTTATGAGGCTTGAACAAACGCACTCGCTCGACGTGAAAATCGGAGGAGGCGAATATAATGTCTCCGTAGCGGCCGCCCGGCTGGGATTGTCTTCCGCCTTTGTTTCTCGTCTTCCAAGAAATCCCCTGGGGCGCATGATCGAAAACAAAGCCCGCGAACACGGCGTGGATACGTCCCATGTCGTCTGGGCGGACGGCGAACGCGCGGGACTCTATTTTGTCGAGTTCGGCGCCAAACCC
>JAFGTC010000240.1 GCA_016934335.1 Candidatus Omnitrophota bacterium
CCGACAATCCGGCCGGCCCGACGGCCGCCGGCGGGATGGCGGATCGCTCCTCGGGATTGATCGCCGGCTCGCCGGGCGCATCGGCGGCGGCTGACGCCGGGGATTCTTCCACACGGGATGTTTCTTCGTGAGAAGCATGGCTCTGCGGCTTGTATCTTTCGCCCCACAACAAGCCGTGCTTCCACTTTTGTTCGTATTCGACGTACTTAATCCCCATAAAACCGAAAGCGCAAAGCAGGGTGAGAAACAGACACACGATCAATCCGGTGCGCCGGCTCAACTGGGCGCAGCGAACCGCCCACGCCATGGTCAGTGAACTGCAGATCAGAACAACCGTATTAACGCCGCCCAGAATCTTATCCAAAAACTGGTGCGCATACAGAAAAATCTCCGGATGGTGCGAGCGATAGACGGCGTACGCGACAAACAATCCGCCGAAAAAGAGAATCTCGGTCGCCAGAAAAATCCACATGCCCAACTTGCCCGATTCGAACTGCTGCTTGGGCGTATCGAAATGATGCTGCAGATTCGCCTCATCGGAGTGATGCTCAACCGTTTGAGTCTCGCGGGTCGCCGTCGCCATAAAATGTCCTCTATACTCTTTAAACTTCCTGTTGCCAATTTCCTGCAGAATCAATCAAAACACCGCTCTACAGACGCCTCACCCGGCCGGCTGCGGATTTTGTTTACTGACATACCCGCCGATCGCGGAATCGTAAACCAGATCGCTGAAATCGTAGGGATCGCCGGCCTGCGGCGGTTCATCGAAATTATGGTGCGGAGGCGGCGAACTGCATTTCCATTCCAACGTAGCCGCGCCCCACGGATTGGCGGGCGCTTTGCGCCCCCGGAACATCGAATGCAGCAGATAGCCCGCAATCAGGAAAAATCCGATCGCCATAATGTACGATCCGATCGAGGAAAACACGTGATAAAACGTGAATTCATCGGCGTAATGATAATAGCGCCTCGGCATGCCCTTGCTGCCCATCACGAACTGGGGAAAGAAGGTCATATTGAATCCCACAAAAATAATCAACGCCGACAAGCGTCCCAGCGGCTCGTTGTACATGCGGCCGGTGATTTTCGGCCACCAATAATGCAGCGCCCCCAGAAAAGCGATGACCGTCCCGCCGAACATCACATAATGAAAATGAGCGACGATAAAGTACGTATCATGAAGATGTACGGACGTGGCCAGCGCACCCAGAAACAAGCCGGTCAATCCTCCCAATCCAAAGAGGAAAATGAAGGATAGCGCATAGAGCATGGGCGTATCCAAATGGATCGAACCTTTATACATGGTCGCCAGCCAGTTGAAGACTTTAATCGCCGATGGAATCGAGACGCTGAACGTCAACAAGCTGAAAATCATGTTCGCCAGCCCCGATTGCCCGCTGGTGAACATGTGATGCCCCCAGACCAGAAAACTCAGCAGCGCAATGGCGATGCTGCTGTAGGCGATAAACGTGTACCCGAAAATATGCTTGCGGCTGAAGACCGAAACCAGTTCGCTGATAACCCCCATGGCCGGCAGAATCATGATGTACACGGCGGGATGCGAGTAGAACCAGAAGAAATGCTGGTACAGAACCGGGTCGCCTCCCAAACTGGGATCGAAGATGCCGATCCCCAAGGCGCGCTCGACGATCAGCAGCAGAAGCGTAATGCCGAGCACCGGCGTGGCTAAAATCTGGATGACGCTGGTCCCGTATAATCCCCACAAGAACAGAGGCATCTTGAACCAGTCCATGCCCGGCGGGCGCAGTTTATGAATAGTGACGATAAAATTCAGGCCGGTGAATATCGAACTGAATCCCAAAATGAACGCGCCGAAAGTCAGCCAATATACGCCCCAGTACATGGTGGTCGTACTGTAAGGCGTGTAAAACGTCCAGCCGGTGTCCACCCCCCCGACGACGATCGACACCACGGCCAGCACGGCACCGATGACGTACAGATAGTAACTGGTCAAATTCAAGCGCGGGAAAGCGACGTCCTTGGCCCCCAGCATGATGGGCAGCACAAAGTTCCCCATAGCCGCCGGTATGCCGGGGATGATGAACAAAAAGATCATCACCGCCCCGTGCAGGGTGAAAAGTTTATTGTACGTGTCCGCATCCACGATCGTATCGCCGGGCGTGAGCAGCTCGGTTCGGATCAGAAGAGCCATCATGCCGCCCAGAAAAAAGGCGGCGAGGATGGAAATCAAATACATCACCCCAATCCGTTTGTGATCGAGAGTGATCAGCCAGGACATGATGCCGCGCGAATGAGTCAAATAATTGTCTTCCGTATGACCCTCGGCCTGAGGCGATGCGGCCGTACCGGGATAAGCGACGATATCAGACATGATCTATTTCTTTCTTGGCAGTCCGTTCCAGCAAAACGGGGATTCTATTCGTGGATTTGATTGTATTAATCCTTCTTCAATGTCTTCAAATATTCAATAATGGCCGTGATCTCTTCTTCCTTTAATTTTCCCTTGAACGAAGGCATCACATTCTCATAGCCGGCCGCGATTTTCACCGAAGGCTCCAGAATGGATTCGCGGATGTAATTTTCTTCCACAACAGATGTGGATCCGTCCGCCAGAGTTTCCTCTCGCCCCCAAACCCCTAGGAACGACGGCCCCACATCGGCCGTTCCATCGACGCTGTGGCATTGCGAACAGCGCTTGTTGACCAGATACTGGCCCGCTTCCACCGGCGTCATTGTATTGAGCAGATTGGAGGCTTTTTCGAGCCAGACTTCATACAATCCCGGTTCGTGCACTATGGCGTCCGCCAGCATATCCGAATGCTGCGTGCCGCAATATTCCGCACAATAGACGGGAAAAACGCCCTCCTCCCTGGCGCGCACCCAGGCGCGCGTGTACCGGCCGGGAACCGCGTCCATTTTGATCCGGAACGCCGGAATGAAGAGGCTATGGGTAACATCCTCCGACCGAATGATCAGTTGAACGGGCGTATCCACGGGTAGGTGCAAATCTTCATCAATATGGCCGTTGGGATACTGAAAAAACCAGTTCCATTTCTGCCCGATCACATAGATTTCCAACGCGTTGGCCGGCGCTACTTTCATTCTCAAATACGTCTTGAAGCCGAAATAAAAAATCAGCACAACCAGGATCAGGGGGATGATCGTCCAGGTCAGTTCCAGCGCCATGCTGTGATGCGCCGTCTCTTCTTCCGCATGCCCTTCTCGTTTTCGATAATGGAGCACAAACCAGGTCATCAACGCGACAATCAGCACAAAAAAGAAGATGCAGATCCATAAAATCAAATAAAAAACCCAATCGACTTCCGGCGCCAGAGTGGAGGCCTGCGGCGGCATCCAGAACGTCCCCGGAGATTGCCCGTTCAATCCGGGAATAAATCCATGAATGATGAAAGCGGCGTAATCCATCAAAGCAGTCACGGTCATGTCCCCTCTGCGAGATGCCGGCTTTTCTTGCGGCGAAGTTCCTTCATCCAGAATCCGCCTAGAAAGATCCCCAGTATCAGGACGGTCAGGATGCCGCCCATTCTCATAATGTTCATGGCGACCGGCGCATACCGATTGGCCGTCGGATCATACTGAAAACAGGTCAAAATGAAATGATCCAGCGTAGTCCCGATCTTCCCTTCGGACGCCTCCACCAGCGAAAGCCGCAAGGTTTGCGAATCAAACTGGATGCCGTACAGATAACGCGAAATTCGCCCGTCCGGCGTCAGAATGATCAACACGGCGGGATGCGCATATTCTTTCCTCGATTCAACCCACTTGTAATTAAATCCGGCGGCGTCCGTGATTCGGCGGATATTTTCTTCCTTGCCGACAAGATAATGCCAGCCCAGGTTCGCTCCCTCGCGGCCGTATTGCTTCAGCATGTTCTGCTTTTTGACTTTGGCCAAACTGGGCGTCTCCAGCGGATCGATGCTCAGCGTAACCACGTCGAAATCCTCCCCGATGTTCAAGGGAATCGACTGCAGGCTTTCGAGCATGCCGTCCCAGATCAATCCGCAGAGCATGGGGCAACTGAAATAGGCCAGATTTAAGATGACCGGCTTCTCGCCCGTTACAAAGTCGCCGAAGCGAACCTCTTTATTTTCCGCCGTTGTAAAGGGGACATCCAGCGGCGTCTGGCTGTTCAATTGCTCGTCGACGCCCACGCCCTTCAATTCCTCCGGCTCTTGATTATCCTGGGCGGATGCAGGCATGGACATCGGCAGCCCCAAAATAATCAAGAAGGCCAACATGCCGCATCCGGATGCAATGATCTTCCCCGCCCGTCTCTTAACGCGCGTTTTCATGATTTCGACTCCAGACCAAGAAAAAAAATCTCGTGAAAACAGCCTTGACGATTCGGCCGTTTTTTTATTGATTTTCTTTGACGATCAAGTCCATGGCCGCATCGATGGGAATGGCGACGACGCCGCTGGCCTCATTCACCCACCGGTAGGGCCCGTATAATTTTTCCTGTTGTTCTGAAACGACTCGGGTGAGTTCTGCAGGCTTTTGCGAAACAACCTTGGCGTTGAATTCATTTTCCTGAAAGACGTAATACACAACCTGCAGAGCGACGATGAGAACGAAAAGAAGTATAGCCGATAAAAAACCGATCAAGGCGATCATGGGCGCATCCAGATCGTCGCGTTTGGCTTCCGAAGAATTTAGATTTGCTCGATCCGTCATGAGATCACCTCGTTAGGCGTTTTCAAATGTCAACGAATCGCCAAGACGCGGGTCGCGCAATGGAGCGAGCGAACGCCCCCGGGCGATGTAAGCGATCGTCGCCAAAAACAATCCCCCGATTCCCAGCAGACAGCCGAGGTCGATCACATGGAAAGGAATCCTGCCCCGGCTGAATTCCGGCATCACCAGCCAGTACAAATCAATCCAGTGCATGATCAGCATCCAGGCCGCCCAGCCGGCCAGAATCGTTTTGCGCCTCTTGGGATAGCGGGAAAGAAGCCCCAGGAAAGGGATGATGAAATGGCCGAACAGAAGAAGCAGCGAGATCCATAGCCACGGCCCTTCCTGGCGTTTAAGATACCACGCCGTCTCTTCGGGAATATTGGCGTACCAAATGAGCAGATATTGCGAAAACGCGATGTACGCCCAAAAGAAAATAAAGGCGAACAGAAGCTTGCCCAGGTCGTGATAATGCTCGATCGTGATGACGTTGGTCAATCGCCCGCTGCGCTGTAAAAGGAAGCACAGAATGGTCAGCAGCGCCAAAAAGCCGACCGCGCTTCCCGCGAAATAATAGACGCCGTAGATGGTGCTGTACCAGTGCGCATCCAACGACATCAGCCAGTCGAATGCGGCGAATGTCAGCGTCAGCGCGAACAGGATCATGCCCGGCGCGCTGACCTTCTCCATCTTGAGGGTAAGGGAGGGATCGCCGCTTTTATCCTGCTGCAGCGATCGCGCGAAAAGATAGCGCGAAAGAATCCACCAGCAGGCGAAATAGAAAACGCATCGAACCAGAAAAAAAGCCGAATTGAGATAGGGCGATTTGGATTGCAGCAGCGGATCGTGAGCGGCCGCCTCGCCGTCGGTCCAATGATACAGAGTCGTCAATCCGAACAGAATGGGAATAAAGAGTATCGCAAACAAGGGAACGGAGGCCGCGACGATCTCCGCGATCCGCCGCACCGCCACGCTCCAGGCCGCCCGCGTCAAATGCTGGAGCATCACAAAAAACAGCGCCCCCAGCGAAAGACTGAGAAAATAACAGAACGAAGTCAGATAGGAATGATAAAAATGATCGAGTCCCCCGGCGGAGTACAAACTCCATACAATCGTAAGCCCCAGACTCGCAAGGCCGACAATTCCTGACCATCGGGCCGCGATCCGGCCGAGGCGATCCAAGCGCGTTCGTTCTTCAAAAATCTGGGATGGATGGGTCAGATGCAAGAGACTCTCTCCCGGCTTATTGTTGTCGCTTCAACGCATCCCGGTATTCGGGCGGGACGTCGTCAATGCTCGCATTCTGGCTGCGCTGCAGCGCTTTGATATAGGCGACTATCGCCCAACGGTCTTCGGGGCGAATTTGCTGGCCGTAGGCCGGCATATTGCGGATGCCGTTGGTGATCGTATTGAACACATGCCCGGCCGGCCGCTGCAAAACCGTCTCGCTGTGCAGCGAAGTAGGCGGCGTCCAGGTTCCTTCTTCCAACCGCTCGGCGCGCTGAGCGATGACGCCCTCGCCGAACCCCGCCAGACCGTGACAGGGCGCGCAGTAGACGTCGTAATGCTTCCGCCCCTCCTGAATCAGCTCCGGCGTGATCTTTCCGGGAATCCGGAGGGCCCATTCGCCGGAAACCGTCCCGTCATGGATGATGGGATTGGCGTACCATTCCCCGCGCGCCGCCGTTCCCGGAATGCGGGGCCGCATGGCTCTCTTATCGGCGAACAGCAAATTTTGACTCTGCGCCTTGAATTTCGGCTGGCTGTCCATATCCGGAATAAGATGAATTCGCGTACTGTCCGAGCGCGTCACTCGCATTTTGGCGATGATGACGAAAGGCGCCGCCGCCAGCACGATCACTATGCACAAACCTATGATGATGTAATTTTTCATCTCAA
>JAFGTC010000241.1 GCA_016934335.1 Candidatus Omnitrophota bacterium
CACCAGCCGTAGAATACATAACTGGCGCCCAGGAGAAACAGGTTGCGATATCTCGGGAGTAGATAATAAACGAGCAGGACGCCCGGCAAAAAGTAAAAGATGAAAATATGCGATGTGAAGACCATGTTTTTGTTTGTTTATTGGATGACTTGATTGGTCCAGAGAGCCCAGTAGATGGGGCCGGTTTCCTGTTCGAAGTACTTGTTGATGATGCCGCCCATGTAGAAGTCGTCGATGGGTTCATCCAAAGCCATGCGATGAACGCCGCCCGCTTTGATTTTTTTGAGATTGCCGCCGATATCGCCGGAGCGCACGTCGGCGACCTGGTCGCGGGGTTTGAGGGGATTGTAATGGGCGACGTAGAGGACGTCAGCGTCCAGTGCGCCGCGATGGACGGTCAGCACCTTGTATTTGAGGACGTAGGCGTAATCGTAGAGGGGGATGTCGGGGAAGGGTTCGGGAATTTCCAGCAGTTGGGCCGTGATTTCAAAACGGCCCATGCTGGTCACCCGGGGATCTTCGCCGTCGTCGGATTTCGGCGAACACGAAATGCATATCAGGCAAAGGAACAATAAAACAGCATGCAGACGATTTTTCATGGGCGATCTCCATTTTCATGAGGGGCCGCGATTATTATTCGGAGAATAGTTCCGCATAGGTCCATATCGGCTCCCAGCCGCCGGTTAACGGCGCTACGGGGCCGGAGTTGGCGCCGGGATATTTCGGTTCGAGAAAAGGGCTGGGGCCGGCGATGACGGGGGCGTCGCTCATGCGCATGATGCACATGGGGGCGCCGGCTTCTTCCGCGCCGCCGCCGTCGGCCGTGCATTTGGTGAACAGGGCGTAGGCGCCGTCCGGAGAAAGTACGCCGCCGTAGATGTGGAAGCCGTCTTCGCCGTAAATCAGTTGCATGTTTTGGCCGTCGCCGTCTGCGATGTAGAGCTGCGTCCAGCCATAGGAATTTGTCGGGGATTGATTGGCCGGACGAGACGAAAAGATGATGCGGTTAGAGTCGGGGCGCCAATCCGGGGTGCAGCTTTGGAACGTGACGATGGGATTCAGTTCGCCGGTGAGGGCGTCCATCCGGACGACGCTCCATTGAGCGCCGGCGTGGTTGCCGGTTCCGGTGAACCATTTCCCGTCAGGCGACCAGAAGAGCTGCTGATAGATCCCTTTGCGGGGAAGGCTCCGGATCGTCTGTCTGGATTGGACGTCGACGATGTGGATGCCTTTGCGATCCAGGCAGGCGATCCGCCGCCCGTCGGGCGACCAGGAGGCCCAGGGGAATTCTTTGTCTTCGCCTAAAGCTCGGGGATTCGAGCCGTCGGCGTCGGCGACGATCAGGCGGCCTTGAAAGCCCCAGAGATCGTGGTCGATGGTCGCGCCTTTGGGCAGGCGGCGGAAAAGCAGTTTTTGGTTGTCATGCGAAAGCAGCGGGGCCGCTTCTTCGAAATCGGGCGTGTTGGTGATGTTGCGCTTGTGCGAGCCGTCCGGCCTGGAAGCGAAGAGATCCCAGGAACCGTTATCGCTGCGGGCGCAATAGAGGATCCAGCCTTTGGATTTGATTTCCTGAATCAACGCGGCCGCGCCGTCTTGAGGCGAATCCTGCGCCGCCCGCAGGGAGGAGGCGGCGCAGAGCCCAGCGATCATGATCAGCGAGCCAAAGACCGTTATGCGAATCGAGTGGTTCATGGTTTTTACAAGCCTTTCGTTATTCATCCTCATGCGGGGCGAATGTATTGCGGGATTTTCATCAGTTCCCCGCCCTGCAGAGCGGATCGATGAGCGATGATCCCCGGAACCGTGTAATTCAACGCTTCGTAGACATCGACGGTCGGCCGCCTGCCGTGGATAAGGGCGTCGATGAATTCGTGGGTCAGAAATGTATGGGATCCGTGATGGCCGGAGTTATGGCGCAGCGGTTCGGGGAGCATATCGGTTTTCCACCATTCGGGCTGCTCGTACTCTTCGAAGTTGGGGAGATTCCGGATGAAGCCGGCGTCGTCTTTTTCGGTTTGATCGCCTTTGCGGACAATGACGGGCCCAAGGCCGTTGGGGTGGGCGGCGTAGAAGCTCATTTTGTCGCCGGTCCATTCCGCCCGCTCACAGCCGCGGTGGGCGCCTTTCCACCAGACATTGACGCGGAAGCCGTGGCCGAGGGTGGTTTTGAACATGGCCGACTCCGTCCAGAAGGGATTGTCATAGGCGTTGTCCTGGAGAATGGGATCGTTGTCGCCCCAGCCGTGGCAGACGACTTCCGTGAGGCGTTCGCCGGTCACGCCGATCAAGTGGGCGGTGCAGTGAGTGGGATAGTGCATGGGGGCCATGCCGTAGCGCCAGGTTCGTTTGCCGTTTTCCATGTATAAACTTTCCAGCCCGTCGTGCTGGTATTCGGATTCGCAGTAGAAGAGATTTCCGAATTTTCCTTCCTGGAAGAATCTGCGGGCAGAGATGGAGGGCTGCTGGTAGTAGCTGGTTTCGGCCATCATGTAGGTGAGGCCGTATTTTTTGACCGTTTCGAAGAGCCGTTCGGCCTGCTCCATGGATCCATAGGCGGCGGGAACGGCGCTGATGGCGTGCTTGCCGTGCTTCATGGCTTCCATGACGTGTTGGACATGAAGGGGGCCGTCGGTGAAAATCGCGACGGCGTCGATCTTGGGATCTTTGACCAATTCTTCCAAGGAATTGTAAGTTTTGCTGCAGTTATAGGTTTTTGCCAGACGATCGCGGCGTTCGGGGCGCAGGTCGCTGACCGCTTCGACGATGCAATCGGGATGTTCATGCCATTGGAAGCTGCATCCGAAGCCGCCGCCGACGACGCCGATGCGGATTTTGGCGGGGGCGGCGCCGGGATTGAGCAGAGCCGGCGAAGACAAGGTCATCGCCGCCAGCGATGCGCCGCCGGTTTTCAGAAAATGACGGCGCCGGCGGCGCGCAGTGGACGCTTCGTTTCGAGTTGATTTATTCATTGTTTCATTCTCCTTGCTTCATCAAGTTCGATAGGGCGTCTTGTTTGATTCTAAAGACGGGACGCCGCCGATTCTCAGGTTATCATGATGGATTCAAGCGATTTTTTCTATTGGCGCATTACAACATGCATGAAATTGTTCGAGAATCATTTATACGAGAATTAAAAGCGGCCTACAGGTAGAATTGACGGCATGATATAGTAAAAAGTTTTTTATTAAAACCTGAAGGAATAGAGTGTGACAAAATGAAGAGAAACGCTGTTTTATTATTCATTTATACGTTTATCTGCGCCGTTTTGTTTGTAATTTTCATTCAGGCGCCGCCATGCGAGGATACGATTGAGCGAGCCGAAACGTCCCCGGCGGCGCCGTGGGATCTGGAGGTCTTGAGCGAACCTCCCGAGTTTCAATGGATCGATCAAACATCGAAGACGCGATCGTTGATTTACATGGGGCCGCCTTATCAAGATCACAAGCAGACCCGCGTGTTCGCCTATTATTCAACGCCGGGCATTCTGAAGGGAGATCCTTCGTTGGACGCCGGCCTGCCGGCCATGGTGCTGGTGCACGGGGGAGGCGGCCGGGCTTTTGAAGAATGGGCTGCGTTGTGGGCGGGGCGCGGCTACGCGGCCATCGCAATGGATCTGGCCGGATGCGGAATGGATGGGAAGAGGCTGCCGGACGGAGGGCCCGATCAAAGCGATCAAACCAAATTCGGGAACATCGACCAGCCGATGACCGAGCAATGGACTTATCATGCGGTCGCCAACGTCATCCTGGCTCATTCGCTGATCCGTTCGTTCGCGGAAGTGGACGGCGGCCGCGTTGGATTGACGGGGATCAGCTGGGGCGGCTACCTGACCTGCATAACGGCCGGCGTGGACAACCGATTCAAGGCGGCGGCGCCCGTATACGGCTGCGGCTTTCTGCATGAAAACAGCGTGTGGCTGGATTGGTTCGAGAAGAGATTCACGCCCGATCAGGCGAAGAAGTGGATCCGCCTCTGGGATCCGTCGATGTACGCCGGAAGCGCGGTCATGCCCATGCTGTTCATCAATGGAGGGAGGGATTTCGCGTATCCGCCGGACAGCCACAGCAAAACCTACGGTCTCGTCCGGAGCGAAAAGAATCTGTATTACGTTCCCGACTTAAATCACGGGCATATTTTCGACCGGCCTAACGAGCTTGAGATCTTCATCGATTCACAATTGAAAGGCGGCGAGCCGCTCCCACGCATCACGGCGGTTCATGTCGATCAGGGAATGGTGAGAGCGAAGGCGGCGGCGCGGAAACTGACGTCGGCGGTACTGTATTTTACCTATGATCCGATGCGCATGGATCACCGGAAGCGAACCTGGACGGAGCAGGAAGCGCAGTTGGACGAGAACGTCATTCAATGCGAAGAGCCCAAAGAGGCGGCGGCATGGTTTCTCACGGCGACCGACGATCGAGGCGCGACAGTCGCCAGCGAATTGCAGTTTCCAAAAGCGGAGTAAGAAATGAGGCCATCGCGTCACATCGAGAATTTATCATGAAGCGAATATGGAATCTTCCCGTTGTCGAGTACGCGCCCATTCAAGAGTTTACCATGCCGGGGGACGCCGCGCTGGTTTTCACTTCGCCGGCGCGGGAGATCATCCAA
>JAFGTC010000242.1 GCA_016934335.1 Candidatus Omnitrophota bacterium
AGACCGCTGATGATGATATCATCGCCGTCCTTGACCAACAGAACGTCACCAAATTCCCCTTCAGGCCCGTCAATAGCGACCCGTGCAGCGGAATCGGATTGAGCGGAAACCGGTATCGGCGCAATCGCAGTAATAAGCATGAGCCCCACTACCGAAATAACCGCAAAGAACAGCCCGTTTTTATGGTACATCATGCATCCTCCTCTATCGATGCCGTCTCGCTGGAACCAACTCAAGACGGGTTCTCTGTTGGTCCTTTTAACTGCTGAGGTTTTTTTTACGGCGAGGTTTCTCCTCACCGGATCACATAAGAAAGTTTGCTGCAAATTAAACCTAAAAATCCATCTGTCCGATACTATATCATAATTTCGGAAAGATTATGTCCTACTTAAGCATTTAGCTGATATTACTAAAATAAAAGCACCCCAATCCTTAAGAAAGGGGCCGGAACTATTCTTCCTCCTCCTCGAGAGGAGGAGGAACCAATTCTGCGTCCGGCTCACCCGGTTGCACATCGGCGATTAAGATGTTGACAGATTTCACAGTGTGGCCGGTCATCTCCTCGATAATGCTTTTTACTTCCCGCTGGATGGCGCCGGTTACCTGGGGGATGGAATAACCTTCTTCCAAAATCACGGTCATATCCAGCGTTACATCATCCTCCCCAGTTGTGACTTTGACGCCCCGGGGGGCGTCGCCGCGGCCCCAAACTTTGGAAAGGCTATCGACGAGACCATCAGCCGCTTCCAAGCCGGCCACCCCTGCGATTTTTTGCGTACAGGTGGCGGCGATTGCTTCAAAGACTTCGTTAGATACGCCGATATCACCCAGTTCGCGCGGGGTTGCGCCATTTTCAACCATCATATCATTCAGCAACAGCCACGCGCTCTTTCATAGATTTTCCCGCCTTAAATTGGACGATGTTGCGCGCGGGAACATCAGCGGATTCTTTTGTAACGGGATTCCGTCCCACACGCGCCGGCGTGCGTTTGACTTTGAAGACGCCGAAATTGCGAATCTCGATTCGACCCTCCCTAGCCAGCGTTTCAGTAAAAACATCAAAGACACACTCCACGATGGCTTTCGTGTGGTTCTTTTTCAGTTTCGTGCGTTCTGAAACGATCTCGATAATCTCTTTTTTGGTCACGCGGCTCTGACTCCCGATTATCAGAATTTCATGCAATATCAAAAAAGGAACTACATTGTTTTCCCAAGGCCGACCGCTCACGCGGTTAAAACGAATCCAATAAAAAAACCAGTAAAAACCAGAAAGAAAGTTGGTTGCGGGGATGGGATTCGAACCCATGACCTCCGGGTTATGAGCCCGACGAGCTACCACTGCTCCACCCCGCGTCATTCTGTATTATTACGTATTTATACATTAACTATCGATTTTCCTGCATATTCAGCCTAACGGCTGCAAAATCATTCTACGTTAACCTATCCCTATTTCTTTGTCAAGGAAATTTCGCAACTTTCGACAAAAAAACAGGTTGCTTCCAACATTCTTATCGGCAGGGAAGTCAGATTCCAATGCGCCTTCCCTGATTGAGGCTGAATTATTCGGAAGCCGGAGCAAAAGTCACCAGAAGTTCGTCGGGTCGGAGATAATTCATCTTTTCCCGGGCGACCTGCTCCCAAGCGGTAGGATCCGATTTCAGCCGCTGCACCCATTCATTTTTTTGATCCAACTCTTGATGAAGGAGTGCGATATCGTATTCCATGCGAATCAACCGCTGCCGGTACTGATCAAATTTCTCATAGCGCTCGAACACGGTGGTTATTCCCGCGGCCACAGTAAGGATCAGCAGGAAGAACAAGCCCCAGCATAGGGAATCCTGCAATAATGTCTTCAGCGCTCGAAACATAACTCGCTTCTTCGGTTTCTAAGCAATCTTATGCTGCGGGGAAGACTTTCTTCCCAAGGTAGACGGCGCTTGAACCCAGTTCTTCTTCGATGCGCAGCAATTGATTGTATTTGACGATGCGATCCGTTCGGCAAAGAGAGCCGGTTTTGATCTGGCCGGCGTTCGTCGCAACGGCCAAATCGGCGATGGTGCAATCTTCGGTTTCGCCGCTGCGATGAGAAATCACGTTGCTATATTTAGCTTTCTTGGCGATTTCGATTACATCGAGTGTTTCCGTCAGCGAACCGATCTGATTGAGTTTAATCAGGATCGAGTTAGCAATGTTCTGATCGATGCCCCGGCAGAGACGCTCGCGATTGGTTACGAAGAGGTCGTCGCCGACCAATTGAACTTTGCCGCCCAATTTTTCGGTCAGCAGCTTCCAGCCGTCCCAATCATTTTCATCCATGCCATCTTCAATAGAAACAATAGGATACTTGCTGCACAAATCTACGTAAAAGTCGACCATCTCGGCGGGTGATTTTTCCGGCTTGGCTTCTGCGCTTAACACATAGACCTTTTTCTCTTTATCATATACTTCGGAGGAAGCGACGTCCAAGGCCAGGGAGATATCCTGACCGGGTTCGTAGCCGGCTTTTTTGATCGCTTCGACGATAACCGAAAGGCCTTCTTCGTTGGAATCGACGGCGGGAGCAAATCCGCCTTCATCGCCGACAGCCGTATTTTTGCCCTGTGAAGCCAGCACTTTTTTCAAATTATGAAATACTTCTGCGCCCATGCGCAACGCTTCTTTAAAGTTTTCCGCGCCATGGGGGACGATCATGCATTCTTGGATGTCCAAATTGTTATCCGCGTGCTCTCCGCCGTTCAGAATGTTCATCAGAGGAACGGGAAGAAGATGGGCGTTGCATCCGCCCAAGTAGCGATAGAGAGGAATCTGCAGCAACTCGGCCGCCGCGCGGGCGGTCGCCAGGGAGACGCCCAAGATCGCATTCGCGCCGAATTTAGCTTTGTTGGGCGTGCCATCCATCTCCAACATGAGGAAATCGATGTCGCGCTGTTCGAAGACGTCCTGCCCTATTAATGCGGGAGCAATTTGAGTGTTAACGTTGTTGACCGCGTTGACGACGCCCTTTCCCAGATAGCGCTGTTTATCGCCGTCTCGCATTTCGAGGGCTTCGTGTTCGCCGGTAGAGGCTCCTGAAGGAACAGCTGCGCGTCCTAGATCACCGGATTCTAAAAGAACATCGACTTCGACAGTCGGATTTCCGCGAGAATCCAAAATTTCTCTTGCATGAATGGATCGTATTTCACTTAATTCGGCCATCAGGATAGCACTCCTTTTATTCCAGAGTCAGTAAATTGTATTGAATCGCACACGCGTTCCATCGATCCGGGATTATCCGATTCACATCAGATTTCGAACACAGCAAATTAAATGGTACAGGAATAATGGCTTATTGTCAATAACATTAAAGATAATTTAACCTGACAATTTACCTAGAACAGCAATTCGCCGACATCTGATGCATTCGCCCGTCGATTCAAATTCTATGATTCCGCCGATGCGAATATTTTTTGTTACGAAAGCAAACCATGTTTCGAAAAGGAAGTCGATTCGCAACAATGAACATCATAGCGGAAATCCAGACTGAAGCGAACCCCTAAAAACAAAGAAATCGCTTGTTTATCGAGGATTGATTGTTTCGGTTCTATGAAAGATACGACGAAACATTTAAAAAGAGGATCGATTGTCAAAAAGCGTGTTGGCTTCGGACGATAACAAAATCCAGAGGGTATAGACGCCTAAAATCGCGCCGAAAGGGAAATGCACGGGCAAGTACAGGATGGATGCGACAATCCCCAAAATTCTTCCCCATTGCGCGCGTTTGTACATCCCAACCCCGGCCGCGACTCCAAAAAGAGGAGAAATCATGGTCAATCCGGTTATAAAGAAACCGATAACGGCCACGATTGAGACGACCGGCAAAGCTTCGGGTGAGGGGGCATTCATGCCGATAAGAAAAGAAATAACCGAGAATCCCAATAAAATAAATAAACTGGCCAGAATACCCAGAATTCCCAAGCCGATATGAAGCACAGAGGCTACTTTTAAGTGAACATCCATCAGGACCTCCCGTTTCGTTGCACGGATATTCTATTCAACGCGAAATCCATGAAATCATTTCAAGCCGGATCTTATTTTCTTGCCGATGATTTTGATTTACACCTATCCGCGGAGAAAATCCATGCCTACTATGTATTGATTTTTTCCTGATTCTACCGGGGCGAAAATGATCACCTATTTATCTCGAATCTACATTATTCTGTTAATTTTTGCGAGTTTAATCTTTTCGGCGGCTTCTCCCGCGACTCGAGATTATGTTGCCGAGTCATTCAACACGGGCGACGGCGCCTATCATTTTTATGATGATTTCCCCACAGAACACCCAAAATCGATCCACCTTTTTCAATGGCTGTCGGCCGCGTCTCTGTGGCTTCTCTATCAAGCGTCGGATCGGGAGCGCTTTGCGAAGCGACGCGCATTCGAGGCGGCCGCGTACGTAGCGGGGGCGGGCTGCATTCTGTTTTTTTGGCAGAGTGCGATTGTTGTAATTCTCTTGCTTTCAATAATGGGATTTTCGTGGAGCGATTCGGCGCCGGCGCGTTCTCAGACCGCGTGGATCCTCGCCGCCTTGTTTGTTTTTTCCCTGCTGCTGAGGATGGAGAAACTTCCCAATGTGATGAATCAACCGTTGCAGCCCGATTCGGTTCAATATGTTTCTTATTCGCAAGAATGCGAAGGATTTTACGCCACGCATCATCGCGAGCCGCTCTGGGCTTGGGTGAATTATGGGCTTTCGCGCATTTTTCCTGTTCCCGACGACGTCGCCGAGCACGGCTATATCCCCATTCGCCTGACGACGATTTTTCTTTCCAGCGCCGGAGTGCTTCTAGCGTACCTGTTCGGGAAACGCTGGATTTCTCATCGAGTCGGCCTAGCCGCGGCGCTTCTTATGACGGTCAACAAGGCTTTGATATACCGCTCGCTGCAGGGTTTGCGTTTGGAACTGCTCATTCTGGCAGTATTTGCACTGTTGTGGCTATCCTGGACATCACCCTCGTCCAAAAAAGCCGCCAATGGGATCACGATTGGCCTGGGCTTGACGGGAGCGATTCTTCTGCTGCTGCGGACGTCTTGCCTGCCCATTGTTTTCTTTTGCTTCGCCTGGTCGCTATGGAGCGGAAAGCAATCGCTGAAGCAAATTCTGACAGCGTCGGCGATTTGCCTGCTTCCGGTTATGCCTTATTACGCATATTGTTGGATGGAATATGGAGACCCCCTCTACAGTGGAAACGCGCACATCCGATTTTATTACAAAGCCATTTTGGGCGAATACCCGCCGGACGGCCAACGAATTTCGCCCTTCCAATTCATGTTTCAGATTTTTTCGTGGTACGAAACGGCATTCTACACGGCGGCGGGAGTGGTGGAGGCTTTTTGGGGCCGATATGCGCTCCGGCTTTTCTATCTGCCTTTTTCCGTTTTTCTTGTAGGCTGCTCGGCGGCGGGATATCTGCATTGGCTGCGAACGCCGGAGAGGAGGATTCTGGCGATCAGCGCGCTTTTATTGCTGGGGCCCATGGCGTTTTTTTTAGGGATATTGATCAAGTCGCCGACGGTATTCGACTGGAGGCTTGTAGCGCATCTGTTTCCCTTTATGGCCTACGCCGCCGCCGAAGGATTCTTTTTTCTCGTACAGAAAACCGGATGGATTGGCAAAACAGGCCGGGTTCAATGAGCGAAAATTTAAAAAAATCCCGCCAATTATTTACCCGCCAATTATTGGCCGCCGTTTTCGGGGATGTCTTCCACGCGAATATTTTTCGATTTGGTGCGTTCTTTGTCTAAAATCATGGAAAAGTCGAGCCATTTGGTGGAATGAGTCAATCCGCCGATGGAGATGTAATCAACGCCGGTTTCCGCGATGAAGGAAACCGTGTTGAGGGAAACGCCTCCGGAAGCCTCCGTTTCGACGCGACCGTCGATCAGGCGCACCGCTTCCGCCATGGTGTCCAGATCCATGTTATCCAGCATGATGCGCTCCACATTGGCTTGAATGGCTTCCCGTACTTCTCCAAGATTGCGAGTTTCGACTTCGATCGCAAACGAATTCCCCCAACGTTTGCGAGCGGCGATGACTGCTTTGGTGATGCTGCCGCAACTATCGATATGATTGTCTTTGATTAAAACCATATCGTAGAGGCCTAAGCGATGGTTCACTCCGCCGCCGACGCGAACGGCGTATTTTTCCAACCGGCGCAGGAGAGGGGTGGTTTTGCGGGTGTCGGTGATTCTAGCTTTGGTATGGCGAACGGCTTTGACATGCTCGGATGTGGTCGTAGCGATGCCGGATAGATAACAGAGATAATTGAGAGCGACCCGCTCTCCAGTCAGCAGAGAACCCATGGGGCCGTCGAGGGTGAAAACGGTCCGGCCAGCGGCCAAAGTTTGACCTTCTTTGGCCCAACAATTCACTTTCACCCGTTCGTCAACCAATTTGAACACTTCGATAAAAATTTGAGAGCCGCAGAGAACGCCGGTTTGTTTGCATACCACTTTTGCAGAGCCCTGTTTACCGGGTGAAACGGTGGCGATGGTCGTCACGTCTCCGCCCCCTTTATCTTCATCCAGGGCTTTTTTTATCAGAAATCGGATATCGTCGTCCATTACCAGAAGATGCTCGACCAGGGGTTCACTGGTTTTCTTTTTGCTAATCCCATTGTGCTGAACTGAGTTGGCTTCCATAATTCCTCGAAATGTGATCTAAATTAGCAAGATTCATTTTACCGGCTCAGCTGAAAATGCAAACAGGCGCAGGCTTTCTTTCCTGAGAAAATTTATGCTTAACATTAAAGAAAATGCTGGTTTTCTGCTTGAATATTGTTACAATTCACCCAAATCCAAGCAACATAGGATTCCAAGCAAGACTGGTAATGTACCGAGACAAGAATGAACATTCATCCCAACAATCGCTCCAATCGGCTGAAAGAATTGCTACAGGACATCGATCTTGAATTGGGGCAAGACAATTCATCTCCATCGCACTCGAGTTTCGAGGATTCCAGTAAAAAGATTTTTTCAGAACCTCACAAAGAAATCAACTTAGGCCCCGGCTTTTTCCTCTATGTTAACAAAAATGAAACGGAGGCCGTACTCAAATATATTCCCCCCTCCCCGCCCCGTATCCTATCGATCAAAGCGACTTTTTTATTGGAGCGGATCAAAGAGATAGGGTATCATCATGGACTGATTGAAACCAATATCCAGAAGGCTTTATCGATCATTCGCGAGAATCCGCAAGCGGAAGTAACCGTCATTGCGGCGAAAGGACGAGAGCCGACGCCGGGAAAACCGCCCAGCGTCGAATATTGGATCGGCGGCGAGGAGCAGAATAAAGCCTCGGGACGCATTCAGGTGCGTAAACACGACCGAATTATGCAGATCGCTCCCGCCGTCCCGGGCGTTGCGGGAATTCGCATCACCGGCGAAGAAATCGATCCGCCGCCGGTCAAACAGACCCAAATCATCGCCGGAGAGAATGTTTATCAAAAAAAGGAGGGGGAGTATTACGCCGAATGCGCCGGGACGGTCATTATGAAGAACAATGTGCTTTCCGTCTTCGAGCAGAGGCGCGACGCCAGCGCAACCGTCGCCATTCGCGAAGACGGCATGCAAGCCCTGATCAGCATCGAACCGCCCATGGGAAGCGGCAAGCCGCTTGCTTATGATCAAGCGGCGTTTCTGCTGCACGAAGCGGGAGTGCGAGCAGGGATTCAGGCGAAAGCGATTGAACGCGCGATTCATATCGCCAATACCAAACGACAGCCGGTGCAAAATGCGGTGATCGCTCAGGGAATCTTTCCGACCGCCGGCCGGGACGCCAGCCTGGAATGGCATGTTCATCCCAATTTGCAGAGAGAACGCTTCGTCATCCATGAAGACGGATCGGTCGATTTTTATAATCAGAGCCACATTTTAACCGTCACCGAAGGAGATCATCTCCTGACCGTCCGCCCTCCCACGCCGGGCCGCCGCGGCGTCAACGTATACGGCGAACCGCTGCCCGCTCAAGCGGGCCGTCCGATATCGATCAAAGCCGGCGATCATATTCAAGTTCTAAACGACGGCGCCGAGTGGTACGCCGAATGCACGGGGCTTTACCGACTGCATAACAACATCCTCGAGGTGCAGCCGCTGTTCTACGTCAAAGGAGACGTCGATTTTTCGGTGGGTAACATCCATTTCAACGGGGACGTCGTCATCGAAGGCAACGTTCTTGATGGATTCGAAGTTCAAGCCGAAGGCGCCATTTCTGTGATGGGCACGGTGGAGGCGGCGACGCTCCATGCAAGGAAATGCATCGAAGTCAAAAACGGGATATTCGGTAAAGAGAAAGGGCGAATCACGGCGGGAAAAAACGTGGTTTCTTATTTTCTTCAAAACGCCGATGTGCAGGCCGCCGGGGACGTCATCATCGGCAACCAAATCCTGAACAGCCGCGTCTACGCCCGGCGATTCGTTGAAGTGCGATGCGGCAAAGGCAGCCTGATCGGCGGATTGACGGTCGCCGGACACGGCATCAAAGCCCGAACCATCGGCTCCGATTACGGAACGCGCACAGTTCTCGAAGCGGGATCAGATTTTTCCGTTTTCAACCGCATGAAGGAAGTGAAAGAAAAAGAACAAAGTTTGCGCTCCAAATTAGAACTGCTTGAAAATGTGATCGAGCAGGAGCGCCAAAACGAGAAGAACGCCGTCGATCAGGAAGAAAACCTGCTGTACGCAAACGCCCTTGTGCGAAAGAAGAATCTGCACAACGCAATCGCCAACTTTCGAGCGGAATATCGTTCCCTGGCCGAGAAATTGCATATCACCGACAATCCTCAAATCATCGCATCGGACATGATCAACGCCGACGTTTTGGTTCGAATCCGCGAGGCTCGATACAAATTTCAAACTCCCGTAAAATCCGTAAAGATTGGATGGGAAAAAGAAACCGGCAAGATTACAATCGACTCCCGCGAATAAGCCTATCCATACCGATTTCCATCCAATTTACTAAAAAAAGTCTCTCGGCTGTAGAAACCATCTCAGAGTTCGAGTAAAAAAGAGTCGTTCTATCATTTCATGAATTGAAAAGGGGAGTTCAATGTTTCGGAAATCGTTTATTATCGCCTTGATCTGTCATCTCTTAATCGTTCATCCGTTCGCCTTTTCAGGGGAGGCGTCCAAAGCCGATCTTAATCGCCTGCGCTTATTGGGAACGGCGTATATGGAAGAAGAAGATTTCGAAAACGCCGTCCGCGTGTTCAAGGAAGCCGCGGCGATCGCTCCTCAATCGGCGTCCGACGTCATCAACCTGGGCATCGCCCATTACCACGGCGACCTTAACGACGACAGCATCCGGATTTTATCGAGCGCCCGCGAAATGGCGCCGGACAATCCATTCGCCAACTATAGTTTGGGATTGGCGTACAAGAAGATCGGCGACACAACGAACGCGCTGAGTTATTTTGAACGCGTCGCCGCCGTCGACCAGTCTGACCCCGCTACGCTTTACAATCTGGGATTGGCCAATTTCAACCTTAAAAACAACGACGTCGCGGCTCAATGGTTCGAAAAGACGATTCAACTGGACCCCAAGCACTCCGCCTCGTTTTACAATCTTTTTCTCTATTACGCCCGCGTCAAAAAAGATATGGCGTACGCCAAGAAATTGATGACTCAATTTCAAGAGTTAAAAAAGACCGAGCCCGACCGCCCGGCCGATGCAGTAGACGAAGGCAAGTTTTTAGGCCCGATCGAGTTCGACATCCCCGTGGAAGAGCGCCTGAATTTTACGTCCGACCTTCCCGCCCGGTTCGCCATCAGCGACGTATGGACGGAAGCTGTTCGCCATGCAGTTGGATCGACCGACGGCCGGTTTCTGGCCGCGATCCCCGATCTTCCAACCCGCACGACCGCATTGGTCGTCTCGGAGCGAAACTGGAAAACCCTGGACAATCCTCAAGAAGGAGAGAAGACCCATGTTTTGATCGTGGACGCCAAAGGAAGCGTGATCCAACAATCGACCATCGAGGGAGTTTGGAGCAACGCCGCCCCGGCGGATTACGACAATGACGGAGACGTCGACTTGATTTTGCACGATCACTCCAAGACGGCTATGTATCGCAATGAAGGCGATTGGAACTTGATGAACGTCACGGGGCTGCTGCGCCTTCCCAGCGATGGATGTTCGCAGGCGCTCTGGACCGATTTCGATGCGGAGGGGGATCTGGATTTATTCCTCGCTCGACCCAATCAAGGCGACTTGATCCTGCAGAATAATGGAAACGGCGGATTTGAGAACATCACGGGAAGCATCGAAGGGCTCAGCCTCGGCCGGAGCCAATCCCTCGCGGCCTCCGATCTAGACAATGACAACGACCTGGACATCGTCCGATTCGACATCAATGGAAATTTGGAAATATTCGAGAACCTTCGCGAAGTTCGATTCCAAAAATTTCATTCATCCAGCATTCAGGAAGAAGGCGTCCAAAATGCGTTCGTGCAGATTGAATGCAAGGATTTTGACAATGACGGAACGATGGAGATCGGCCTTACGGGTTGGAAATCGCCAAACGCTCCCATCTTCCGCCTGGATGCGAAAAAGCAATTGCAGCCTGTCGAATTGTGCATTCAACTTAACGGGCGCGCGAGCGTATCCAAGACGGCGGATGTAAACAACGACGGCTATGAAGACTTTCTCCTGGATTTGGGCTTGGGGAGCGCCGCCTGGGGATTCTCCGGCGCTCCCTACAGCCCGATCGTCATCAATCAACACCCCAGGACTTTTTCCGTTCCTGAACGAAATTCGGATTGGCGGCCGGAAGAGATTCTTCAAGGCGGATTTTATTTCAAGAATCGGCCCGTCATAACGGATCTGGATTTCGACGGCGACCTGGATCTTCTCGCATTCGATCAGAACCTGCATGTTTTTGAAAATCAAGCAAGCCGCTCCAACCGCTCCATTGCGTTGAAAATCGAAGGCGCCAAAAACAGCACAGAGGGATATGGAGCGAAGATTCTCGTCAAAGACGATTTGTTTTTCGTTAAAAAAGAGGTTGGTTCATCCGTGACGCACATCGGCGTCGGCGAGCGCGATCAGGTGGATGTGATCCGCATCACCTGGCCGAACGGGATTTTTCAGAATCTCATCCACACGCCCGCCGGGACGATCCGATCGGTGACGGAAAAGCCGGGATACGCCGGCTCATGCCTCTTCGTTTACACTTGGAACGGGCGGGAGTATGAGTTCATCGCCGATTCGCTCTGCAACGCGCCGCTGGGGCTCTATGTCGGCGGCGGGTATTATCCGCCCAATCCGGACGAATATATCCGCATTTTGGGCGATCAAATGCAAAAAAAAGACGGCGCGTATGAGATCCTCATGCGCGAGGAACTGCGCGAAATCACCTATCTCGATCAAATGGAGCTGCTGTCAGCGACTCATCCCGAAACCGTGGAAATTCATAGCAACGAATGCTTCACCATGCCGCCGTTTCCGGAATTTCAACTGATCGGGATGTCCAAGAATGCGCGGCCGCCGCGGCGGGTCGTCGATAATCACGGCCGCGACGTCACTGAATTGATTGCGCAGAACGATTATCGCTATCCCATCCCCTGGAAGGGTGAAAGCCGGATGGACGGGATTGTGAAGGAGCATTATTTCGAAATCGATCTGGGCGATATTGGCGACGCGCAGCCGATCTACTTATTTATGACCGGCTACCTGGATTGGCCCAATTCCAGCAACGCCCGCGCGCTCGAGCAGAATCCCGAGCACGATTTCGTCATGCCCCTGCTGCAAGTGAAAAACGCGGAGGGCGAATGGCAGACCGTGCGCAATCCCATGGGATTTCCCGCGGGGAAGCTCAAAACCGTTCCCGTCGATTTGACGGACGTGTTTCTAACCGAAGATCGCACCTTGCGCATCGCATCCACGGTGCAGGTGCATTGGGATCGGATGCTGGTCGACGACTCTCCCATACTCGACGGCTTCACCATTGAACATTACCCTTTGAAAGACGCCGACTTGCGGTACGGAGGATATGCGCGAACCTATCAACTTTCCGACCATGGGCCGCAATGGTATGACTACAGCGCCCGCTATACCAATTCGCGCTGGGATTACCAGATCGGCGACTTCACCCGCTTCGGCGACGTCACTCCGTTGTTAACCGCCTTTGACGACAAGTACGCCATCATCCAGCACGGCGATGAAGTATGCGTGCATTTCGATGCGGGAAAAGCGCCCCGGCGGGAAAGCGGAAGCCTGACGTTTTTTATGAAAGCGATCGGCTGGGTCAAAGACCTGGATTCCAACACCGCTTTCAGCCAAACCGTCGAACCGCTGCCCTTCAAAGGGATGTCGGGCTACCCGTACGGCGAGGATGAAAGTTACCCCTGGGATGAAGAGCACGTCGCCTATTGGCTCCAATACAACACTCGCGTATTCAATCGCCGGAACGAGCCGCTTCGGATTCCCCGGACGATCGCCGCGCCGCAAGCAGCGCATTCGTCTCTTCGCGAAAGCGAGTGATCCATTTCGCTTTCGCGCCGTCATCGAGAAACGAAGCGCGAAGAGCGTTCTCGATAAGCGCCGGGATTTCATCCAACGTGAAATGCTGGAAGGCGATCAGTTTTTCCAACTCGCCGGTCAGGGAGACTTTGAAAAACGCCGGATCGTCGCTGCCGACAGTGAGAGGGATTCCTCGCTCCCAATAAAACCGGAACGGATGCTCTTTCAAACCGGGCGCGACGCCCAGCATGACATTGCTGGTCGGGCATTGATTGAGGGGAATCTGGTTTTCGGCGAGATAATCCAGCAGTTTTTCATCTTCGCGGGCGCGAACGCCGTGATCGATGCGTTCGACGCCTAGAGATTGGAGGGCGCTCCAGATCGATTGCGGCCCGCGCCCCTCGCCGGCGTGGGCGGTTTTGCGTAGCCCGATGGATTCGGCAAAAGCGAACACTTCCGCCGAATCTTCCGCCGGGTAATTCTCGCCGCCGCCCAGCCCCACGCCCGCCGCTTCCGCGATGGGATGGCGCTCCACCTCGCGCATCATGTCCATCCCGAGCGCCGGCCCGAGATCGCGTACGATGTCGATAATGAAGCGATGTTCGCGCCGATCGGCGCCGGGAGCGTCGCGCAGCCCCCGGTTGACAGCCTCCATGAGATCGGGGTAAGGAACTCCGGCCCGCATGAATTTGTGGGGAGCGATGGTGATCTCTACATATTGAATATTTTCCTGCGCCAGCCTCCGCCCCAGATCGAACGCCGCGATGTAAAAGTCTTCCGGTTCGCGAAACAGCGAAGATAAGGATAAGAAATTCTCGAAAAACATCTGCGCGTCGGTGAAAAACAGCCGCCATTCGGCATCGCTGAGGGTGCGGATTTCCGGCGATTTGTATTTGCGCGCCAAGGCCAGAATGGTGGGGCCGAAAACCGCGCCCTCGAAATGAAGGTGAATTTCCGCTTTGGGAATCGCCTGCAGGAAACGTACGCAGCCTTCGGGCAGTTGAGGCCGGGGAGACGAAGGGGGAAAATGGGCTTTCCTCTTAAAAAGCAGTGATGTCAATCGTTGCGCAATTCTCATTGTTTTCTCATTTTTATGCAATTATGATACATTTTAATAGAAATTTCAGCGCCGATAACATAACGGTTCAAGATTACCTTGGGCAGTCTCGGGAAACCTTAAAAAGGAACATTTTTAACCAAGAATGTGGGAAATAGCCAACACAGATCATATCCACCTTTTAGAAGCCGCTTTCGCGGAATGGCGCGAGCAGCGTTCTTCGCATTCGATCTCTTATCTCGCCGACGCCGGCATTGACGATTATCACCGGGACCGTCTTATCAAACAAATCCAAGACAATCCCGACAATGAAACTATACGATTGTTGACTGAGGGCGAACGTATTCTCGCTCTAATCGGTCTTAAACATTCAACGTGGCATCAAATCTATTTAGGATCACCGTACTACAAAATACAACCATCTTATTTTTTTACCGATGATGAACGCGATTTGTTTTTTACAGTCAATGCACTGAAAGAAATTTTGACGCATGCCGGCTCAGTCTATACGACGCGGATTGAATGCCGACGGCGCTCCTTGATCTATCATCTGGCGCTGGGAGGCTTTTTGCCGGTTGGAACGTCCGTCCGGATGGTCTTGGATCCGCTGACGTCAAAGCTTGTTGACAGTTTTTCCCGGCCAAGCTATGATGGTTTGATAATTCGCCCCTGTGCGGATCGGGATTTGCCAAGATTACAGGACATCATTCGCCGCGCCCATCAGCACAGTCACTTTTTCTGCGAAGCGCGGTTTAAGCCGGAGCGAGTTCGTAATTTGTTCGCCGAATGGATAGCGCAATGCGCCTCCAATTCGGCTTATCGAATCACCGTCGCAGAAAAAGAAGGTCAGGTTGTCGGTTTTTGTTCGTCGTTTGTCCAAAAAACGCTGAAATCCTATATTCGCCGTGCGATAGGCATTATTGATTTTATTGTTGTTGATTATGGCATCCAGGGGAGAGGCATCGGACGCGCGCTTCTCAAAGCGGCGTTTGACGAATTTTATCCAGGAGTGGACTGCGTCGAGTTGCGAACCATGGCGGATAACCTCCGGGCCATCCGCTTTTACGAAAAACATGGATTTCGAATGCTTTCCGCTGATCAACATTTGCATTATTGGGCGACTTAAAAAAGCGGCTGCGCATTCGGACAACCGAAAAGCGAGAATATCGTGTTCGCCTGCCATCGCGTATTGGTATTGAATTCCAGTTACGAGGCGATCAACATCTGCACCGCCCGCCGGGCCGTCATCATGCTCATTACCGGGAAAGCGGATATGGTCGAAGAGAACGGGGAAATCATCCACTCTTCTTCTCTCGACATTCGCCTGCCGGAAGTGATCCGGCTGCGGCGCTTTATCAAACTGCCTTATCGCCCCATTCCCTTCTGCCGAAAGAATATCATGCTGCGCGACGGCTACCGGTGCCAATACTGCGGCGTTCAGCATTCCCCCGACAAATTGACGCTGGATCATGTGATTCCCATCTCGCGCGGCGGCAAGGACATCTGGAGTAATGTGGTGACCGCCTGCAAAAAATGCAATCACCGGAAAGGCAACTATCTCTTGAATGAAATCGAGATGAAACTTTTGAATCCACCCCGCAAGCCGACTCTGCCCACTTATCTTCATCTGGTGCGGCTCATGGGAGAGAAACGCGAGGTGTGGCGGAAATATCTTTTCTTTGACGACGCCGCTCCCATCAACGTAGAAGAAGCCATCAATTGACGCGCGTTTTTTACCGGCGCGCATCAAGTTTACTCACCATCCACCATCCACTATCCACTATCCACTATCTATTACCGGCGCTCATCTCAGCCAAGAACTGTGCAAAGAATATCCAGCGAGAGAATATGCCGCATCACTATATAATCCGTCAGACCTCAGCATTGAGGATTGTCCAGAAATTACTACAGCATCCATATACAAAATTTAAAACAGTCTCTGCCCAAAATCCATTATAATTATCCCGGCAGAGACGCATTATTCGAATGCGATAAAAAGAATCTTATTTCTCACGGCTTTTTGAATGTCGCTTCCGACTGTATTCTGCCTTATACCGTAAATGAGGTTGATTTTAATGGATCATCAGATTCAGAATCTTTATGAACGAGCCCAAAAATTGTATCAGCGAGTGCAGAACGGCGCGGAAAGTCATGTCGATCTTTTCATCGATATGATAGACTGCGCGTATAATTTGCAGCAAATAAAAATATCCGTCAATTATCGCCGCAACAACAGCGGCTTAACTAAAGAAGAGCAAACGGCCATTGAAGAAATTATTCAAATGGCGGCGAACACAGAACAGATTATCCGAGAAATGGAAGAAAGGAAAAGCACCTCCTTTCTGTAATAGGATTCGTTCCATCGCGCCATATGCCGGCGGATTCAGCCGAATTCCGCTCATCCAACATCGATGTGGAATGAAAAGCGGAATAGAAAACAGCAAGGACTCATTGTAAACTGCCTCCTAGAAAGAGATGTTCATTATGCTTGGAGGAGAGAGTCATGCGCCTATTCCAAAAACAATCAGCGTTATCAATTATTATTGTGCTGCTGGGCTTCGAATGCGCAGCGCCTTTGTTCGCTTCTGAAAGCACCGTCGCATCCGAGGTGGAGAAAATCGCCGACGGCTTCCTGTTCACCGAAGGGCCGGTCTGGCATAAAGACGGCTATCTATTATTCAGCGACATTCCCGCACACAAAATCGTCAAATGGAGCGCCCAACGAGGCGTCGAGACCTATCGGGAAGAAAGCGGCGATTCCAATGGGCTGGCATTCGACCATCAAGGCCGATTGATCGCCTGCGAACACGGCGGCCGCCGCATATCCCGCACCGAAACGGATGGATCGATTACATGCATCGCGGATCAATACAAAGGGAAGCGGTTCAACAGCCCCAACGACTGCGCCGTGCGCTCCGACGGCATGATTTTCTTTACAGATCCCGATTACGGTCTGGGCGGCCAAAAAAGCGAGATCGGATTCAACGGCGTCTACTGCGTGAAATCCGGGCAGCCGCCGGTTTTGCTGGCGAAGGACTTCAACAAGCCTAACGGCGTCGCCTTATCGCCCGATGAAAAGATTCTCTATGTCGCCGACACGGCGGAATCGCATCTGCGCGCCTTCGATGTTCAAGCAGACGGAACTTTGAAAAACGGCCGAATTCTCACGCCCGTTCCTAATCCGGACGGCATGGCGGTCGACGTCCAGGGAAATTTGTATGTCACGGCAAGCACGGGCGTGGAAGTGTTTGATTCCGCCGGAAAGCGGCTGACCATCATCGAAGCGCCTGAACAGCCGGCCAACTGCGGATTCGGCGGCGAAGAAAATAAGACGCTGTTCATCACCGCCCGCAAGGGACTCTATAAAGTGCGCACGCATAATGCGGGATTGTCGG
>JAFGTC010000243.1 GCA_016934335.1 Candidatus Omnitrophota bacterium
CGATTCAAACCCTCGTATCAGCGCTTCAGGAATACGTCCGCACCGGCCAACTCCCCCCATTCCCCCCGCCTATCACTTCAGCAGTGTTACGATGGAAACATAGATTTCTCCCTATAATTATCTATAAAACTATTATTCATAAGCATTTTTATCTTCCAAACCCATACGGCATTGAATGTTGGGTCTAGCGAATTTATGCATGATAAATGTCGACCATTTCTCGTCGGCAATACTGTATTTTAGGCAAAGATCATCAGGATGATGTAAGCCCAAACAATGACCCCATTCATGATACAATACAGTCAAAGCAGCATTGTCAGCATTATCCGCCAATAAAAAACGCTTTACATTAAAATCCTCTGCTATTCCAGCAATATTAGATGTTTTTCCATATATTTTAGGAACACAAAGTAAATTAACATTGTGATCTCTCATCCAAGAAAACAAATAAGTAAATTCTTCTTTATCTACATCAACATACTCGTCACCTTGAGATAAGTCAGGACAAGTGAATAATGCATAACAATCTATTTTTCCATATGTTGGATTATCTGGCATAGGTGTTGGACTCTGACTCCAAAAATCATCTCGAGATATTACCTGATAACCTGTTTTTTCCAGAGCATCCAGTTTTGATTGGGTGAATACAGAACTTGGATGTTTACAAGAAAAAACAGCATGTATCTTTATTGGTGATACTGTCGGCGTAGCAGTCGGCGTCGGCGTCGATGTCGGTGTGGGGATTGGGATGGTTGGCGTTCCACCCGAGGCCGGGCCGCTACCCCCCCAATCGCTGGGCCAGGCGCTTTGAGTCGTTCCCTCCCCACCGGGTGTACTATCGATGTCATCCAAGACATCGTCGTTGTCGTCATCAGGATCGACATCATTGTTAAGGAGATCTCCATCGGCATTCGCATCCTCCCAATTCAAAATCCCATCGGCATCGAGATCATTCAGATCATCGGTGAGAAAGAAATTCAATGATCGCACATTCGTCCCACCCGCACAATTGGAAAATCCATGATGACTTGCACTTACAATGTATTTTCCTTTTGCAGAAAATTCAAAATCCGCATCGACGCCATTCTCCGGATCTTGCCAAACCTTAACCGGCTGTGTTCCATAGGCGGTCGTGATTACAATATTACAGTTTTCACTGAGCGTACAACAGCCCCACCATTGCAAGATGGTAAACTCGTATGTGACTTTATTCGACGAACTAATATTGGGCGCATAACGATAATCGTAATCCAAGCGATACGTACTATATACGCCTATTTCGGGAGTTGTGGGGACATCGGTGCATTGCCCCATTGCTCCGGGTGCAAAAGAAAAGAAGAATCCAGCGATAAGTACGATTGGCAGGGGGTTGGCATGGTTCATTGGCCCGCCTCCTGCGTTTGATTCTGATTGGCGCGGGCGGCGCGCCGTTTTTCGGCGGCCATCTGCCGCGCTTCGAACTGATCCATAAATGACCGGCTATTTAGAAACCGCTCCCGATAGAGTTGCTGCTTCCAACGAGTCTGGTTTGGATTGAGGCGAGCCAGATTTTCATCGACCAGCCGAGAGGATTCCTGGAAATTCCGCAATCCGAATTCGCAAATAGGCAGGGCGTATTGTGCGTCGTAAAAGGCTTCTTCGCTCAACGCGAAGTTGATGACCGTGGTAAGAATTTCTTTGGCTTCCGGATAATGGGGGCTGGCGAACAAGGCGCGCTGACAATACAAAACAGCGGCGCGCTGTCCATAGGAAGAGTCTGGATATCCAACCTCCATTCCTTCCTTGGCGGCAGCGATCGAGGCTTGGGCTTCATTCAGCCGGGAAAGCCCCAGAGCCTTTCGATAGAGAAACTCATCCCGACGGCTCTCTTTTACTAAACCTCGATCCTGCGCGTTGAGCACATGCTCAGCCAGATCAACCGACGGACGCCACGCATCGTCAAATTGCAGTTCGGCGCACAGCAAGGCAGCCGCCTGCAGCGCTCCTTCGTAATCCTGAGTCTGCTGCACCAATCGATCCCATTCCACAAACGCCGCCCTTTCATCACCAGCGGCAAACAGTGATTTCATTTGCAAGGCAGTTTGAACGAAGGGATCGGCGGTTTGCCGGATCAAATCGCTATCGGCTCGAACGGCGTTTTTTATCTTGGAACCATAGTCAAACAGAATGGGCGCCAATGCGGTTTGATTCTCGATCTCTTCCGAAAGAGCATCGGTTAAGACGATGCGCCGCAGCAGGCTATCTTCTCCCACGCAATCTTCAAGACGGAGCGCGTCGTTTTCGACGGCCAGCAAGGATTGCCGGATGGATTCTTCACGCTCGCCGATATCCCATAGCCGTTGGGCATAATGACGGGAGGCTTTTGGTGAACCAGAAAGTAAGGCAAGACGATACTTGTTTTTCGCTTCTTCCCAGTTTCCCTGTTCCAGTAGAACATCACCCAACAGTAAATAAGCCCGGGTTATGATTTCCGGATTACCAGACTGAAGGCCAACCTTTGCGCAATCCTCCATCACGCCGATATTGCCGGTGAGGCGCGCCGGAAGTTCGAGTTGTTCCAGAGCCCGGGCATGAAATTCTTCCAGGCTTGGATCGGAGAGAACATTCGCCCAATAATAAACACGCAAGGAATGCGACATTCCTGTGATCTCGGAAATCGATGGCCCCGCGAATTGCGCCTGAACAATTCGGATCACGGGAATACTGATCAGCAGAGCGGCTGATACAAGTAAAAAAATCCAATGGCTTTGTTTCATGGTTTATTCCCCTTATCTCTGGTGCATGAATCCTACCACTATAAATGTATAGGGATGGGGGATTTTTTGTCAAGTAAAAAATTAAAAATGTATGAAATTTTCTCAAGGCGCGCTTTTTTTCGGCGTTGCGGCCGCCCTTTACAAATCGCTCCGATCCATTTATACCGATGAACATAATAATTTTCGGATGATTTTCATGAACGTTTTTTTTGAGGCCGAGTTGACGACGTTATGTTGAATGAAGACCTTTTTCCGTATTGCCCCAAATGCGGGGCGAAGGAGTTTGCGCCCGCCAGCGATAAGCATTTTCAATGCGGGGCCTGCGGGTTTATGTATTATTTCAATCCCTGCGGGGCGGCGGTGGGGATTGTCAAAGACGGCGAGGGGCGCATTCTTTTGACGCGCCGGGCCCGCGATCCGGCGGCCGGGACGCTGGATCTGCCGGGGGGGTTCATCGATTTTGGAGAAACCGCCGAAGAGGCGCTGGCGCGCGAGTTGTTCGAGGAGCTTCATTTGCGCATCCGGTCGATGACCTATTTTTGCTCCATGCCCAATTTGTACCGCTACGCCGAGGTGTTGTATCACACCATCGATTTTTTCTTCGTGTGCGAGGCGGCCAATTTGGACGAACTGGAGGCGCGCGATGAAATCGCCGGATTCGAGTTTCGGGCGGTCGAGGCGATCGATTTAGATGAAATCGGATTCGATTCGATTCAGCGCGGTTTGAGCAAGTTGAAGGAGGAGATCGCGTCGGGGCGGTTCCGGCTGTGATTTTTTTCATCGCGCTCGAAGCGCCTCGCCGGCGGCTACCATTTCGGCACCCAGCCGATGAGGAGGGGGGGGATCGAAGGGGGGATCGCGCGGGAGTTTGAGCTGAGCGGCGTAGATCGCCCAGGCCAGAGCGTAGACCGTATCGTCATGGCCGCCGTGGGGATGGCCGAAGGAGATATGGCCGTCGGGGCCGCGGCGGTATTCGAAGGCTTTGAGTTC